>JANXGZ010000278.1 GCA_024958995.1 Methylococcales bacterium
CAAGACCGAGAAAAACCGAATGGGCTTGGTGGTCGATGAGTACGGTGAAGTGCAAGGAGTGGTAACGCTGGAGGACCTTCTGCAAGAAATTGTTGGTGGAATCATTACCAGCCCCTCCGATGTCCGGATACAAAAGGATGGCAGCTACCTGGTTGATGCAAGCGTCACCCTGAGGGACCTGAACCGGTTGACCGGTTGGTCATTGCCCACCGAAGGCCCGAAGACCCTGAACGGGTTGATCATCGAATTTCTGGAAACGATACCTGTTCGCAAAACCAGTCTGGTTCTGTTCGGATACCGTCTGGAGATTCTGGAGGTAGATGAGCACGCGGTACAAATGGTGAAGTTTTACGCACCGCAGAACTGGGGCGACTAACAAGTCCTGCGCCGACCGATCAGACCAACGGCCGGGCTGGGGGGTAGCAAGCCAGGGGACCCCATCCGGTTAACTAGATAGAATCGATCGCCTCGGACAACTGGGCAACCCCGACCACCTCGACCCCGTCCAGCTTTTTCCTAGGCGCATTACCCTTCGGCACGATGGCCCTCTTGAAGCCGTGCTTGAAGGCTTCGTTCATCCGAGCTTCGCCGTTCGCAACCGGTCTAATTTCCCCGGACAAGCCTATTTCGCCGAAAACGAAAACGTCCGGGGGAATCACAGTATTCCTGAGGCTCGACAGGATACCCAAGACCACTGCAAGATCGGTACTGGTTTCCGTTACCCTGACCCCGCCAACGCAATTGATGAAAACATCATGGTCGGACACCAGTACACCGCCGTGCCGTGACAGAACAGCCAGCAACATGGCGATTCGGTTCTGGTCGATCCCGACTCCCAACCTACGGGGATTACCGTGCTGTGATTGCACCACCAGCGCCTGTATCTCGACCAACAACGGTCTTGTCCCTTCCCACAAGACGTTCACAACGCTGCCCGGTCCCGACGGTGCCAAACGGCTCAGGAACATGGCGGAAGGGTTGTGGACTTCCCGCAAACCATCCGAGGTCATGGCAAACAAGCCGATTTCATTGACCGCCCCGAACCGGTTCTTGGTCGCCCGAAGCACCCGATATCGACTGTCTTCCGTTGATGACAACATGATTTGGGTATCCACAATATGGCTCAGGGTCATGGGGCCGGCGATGGTCTGATCCTTCGTTACATGTCCCACGATCAGAACGATCATGCCGCTCCTTTTTGCAGCCTGGGTCAGCAATGCTGCGCATTCGCGCACCTGAACAACCCCCCCGGGCACCGCGTCGAGCGAATCGGAACACATGACCTGAATGGAATCGATCACCACGATTTCCGGCTTTTCCTGTTCGCAAACGGCCAGGATCCGGTCGACCGACGTTTCACCCAGCATTTTCAACCGATCCATCGGAAGATTGATCCTTCGCGCACGGCCGGCGATCTGTTGCAGCGACTCTTCGCCTGAAACGTAGAGGACTTCCCTTTGCTCGGATAGGTAACCAAGGGTCTGAACCAGAATGGTGCTCTTTCCCGCACCCGGGTCACCAGACAGCAGTACAACCGACCCCGGCACGAACCCACCCCCCAGCACACGATCAAATTCCTGCATCCCCGACCGAATCCGGATGATTTCCTCGGCTCCGACAGCACTAAGGTACTGAACGGCATTCTCGGTTCCTGCGAAACCCCGTGTCCTGGACTCCGAATTCGTACTTTTAGGGCCGAGGCGGATTTCGCGGATTGAATTCCAGGCGCTGCATTGCAGACACTGGCCGCTCCATTTCGAATAATCAGCACCGCATTCTTCGCAGACGTAAGCGATTCGGGATTTCTGTGTTGCCATTCCTATCCTGCTCCCGCTACCGGGTGACACCGTACTGGCGGTTCACCAAACCGTTCCCGGCTGTTACCCAAGCACCTTTCCACTGCCCAGGCAATGGATAGTAACCTAGCATCCTGCCCGTGCGGCGCAACCAGTTGCATTCCCACTGGAATGCCGGCTGCATCCAGTCCCACCGGCAAGGTCACGGCACAAAGCCCCAGGCAATTGACAAAGCTGGTATTTCGCAGCGAGAGCAGATTGCACTCTCTGTAACGATCAAGGTCGTCTATTTCTGTCATAGTCGGGGCAGTCAGGGCTACGGTAGGCGAAACCAGTATGTCCACGGAACGTAATCTTTGCCGAATCCCAAGGCCCAGTGTCCGAAACAGCGACACCCGTTCAAAGTACTCGCAGGCCGTCAGCGTTGCGGCGTCCTGCATTCGCTGTTCGATCTTCGGGTCGAGCAGAGGGATCCAGTCCGGCAGGCTGTTCTTCAAAAACGTCTGCAACTCAACGCTCGCCAGCCCTCCTTTTCGGAACACCGGGAGTACGCCTTCGATTTCGGGCAATTCCAGCGCTATTTTCCGTGCCCCGGCGGCCACCAATTCGTTCACCGCCATAGTAATACTTTCGGTAACTCCCGGGGAACAATCCGACCACAAAACCCCGTCACTGAATCCGATACGCAAACCGTAGAGCTCTACATCGGGCACGGGTTCACATCTGCGGTCCTTAACCAGTTCCCGATCAAGGGCCAGGAAAGCAAAGACCGCGTCGTCAACCGTCCGGGTCAGCAGCCCGACCGAATCGAGGCTTGGACTCAGGGGAACAATGCCGGCGGTGTTCCAGCGACCGATACTTGTTTTCAGGCCCACGTTGCCGGTCATGCTGGCAGGAATCCGCACCGAGCCCGCAGTATCGGTTCCGAGGGCCAGTACCGCGGAGCCTGCACACAAGCTGACCCCGGCACCACTCGATGAACCTCCGGGAACTCGATGATGTTCAGGGTCCCAGGGATTCCTCGGAGTGCTCCAGTGTGGATTCACACCCAACCCGCCAAAAGCAAATTCAACGCTATGAGTTTTCCCCGCGATCACGGCCTGTTGGTGACGCAGCTGGCGCACCACAGGGCCCTCGACGCACCACTCGGCCGGCAATGGTTTCCGGGTTCCGGCATAGGTTGGGTAGTTCGCAACTCCGAACAGGTCCTTTACGGAAATCGGTAACCCCCTCAGGGGGCCAGCAGGCGTACCGGCGGCCTGCGATGCATCGGCGACCCGCGCCTGCTCGAGCCCCCGACCCGGATCCCAGGCAATGTACGCACCGAGGGAATCACCGGAACTCTGGTGATTTGAAACGGCTGCGTTCAGCAATTCTTCAGCTCTCAGGGAACCGTTGCTGATCCCTGCAGAGAGTTGCGACAAAGACTGTATCAGTACGTCCGCCATGCTGTGCGGAACCGGAAAAATAGGATATTCATCATGGAAAAAGTTCAGCGGCCTGAGGTACCAAAAGCAGGATTATACAGCCAGAAACCAAATGGTGAGACTCCGAAAGCCCCTAGAGAAACAAACAGCAACAACTAGTTCCGCACTGAACTTCTCTGCTCCTGCAGATAATGCAATGGCCCACCCCTAAACGGTGCAAAACCGGTCCCGAAAATGATGCCAGCATCC
>JANXGZ010000251.1 GCA_024958995.1 Methylococcales bacterium
CATTCGTTCGAGGAGCGGTGAGCGGATACAGTACCGCTACGGAAAGCTGGACGAAAAGGACCAGTATGTGTTGAAACCTTCTAACAGCGAGTATTTCTTCAAGGTTTCAAAGTACAACTTGGAAAGTCTGCAAGATGTGCAGCGGGCAAAACTGGTACAGGAGGGCCCCGTAAATCCGGTTGAGACTTCGACGGCCGACCCAACGTTGACGGATTAGGCTTTGCCGGTTATATGAAAGATTGGTTTCTCAACACGACCGGGATCCTGCTTTGGAACGGTGTGGTGTGTTGATGAGTGGACCCGGCCAGCAACGGAGTGGGGAACCCGGTCTTGTCGTTTCAGACCTGCATTGCAGCAGGGATGGGCGGGATCTTTTCAAGGGTCTCAGCTTCCTTTTGCGGGCAGGAGAGCTTCTGGTGGTGGAAGGGCGGAACGGTTCGGGAAAGACTAGCCTATTGCGGATTCTGTGCGGGATCCGGATGCAGGAATCTGGGTCAATCAACTGGGGCGGCTCGCCGATCGGCGAGCTCGGACCTCTCTACCACCAGGAAATGACCTATATCGGTCATCATGACGGCATCAAGGGTGACCTGACCGTTGCCGAGAATATTCAGCTAGCCAAAGCGTTAGGCAAGCCCTCGGGTGATGATCTGCAAACGATCCTCAAACGCCTGCAATTATCAGGCTACAATGAGGTTCTGGCGAAGGCCCTGTCGGCAGGTCAGAAAAGGCGGCTGGCGCTTTCTAGGTTGTTGGCCACCGTCAGCTGGCTTTGGATACTCGATGAACCTTTTACGTCGCTGGACGGTCGCGGTATCGAGATTTGTGAACATCTGATTTCTTCTCATTTGACACACGGAGGGATGGTGGTCATGACTTCGCATCATGCGATGGAATTGCCAGGCGTGGAAATTACCCGCCTGCGTTTGTCCTGATGACTGATCGATCCCTTGCCAGGGCGTTCAGCCTGCTACTCAGGCGGGATCTCGTAATCAATTTCCGACAGCGTTCGGAATGCGTGAATCCGGTACTGTTCTTTGTCATCGTGGTGACTTTGTTTGCACTCGGAACAGGGGCTGATCGCGCCTTGCTTCTTTCCATGGCTCCGGGGGTGATCTGGGTTGCCGCATTGCTTGCCTCGATGCTTTCTCTGGAAAGTATTTTTAGATCGGATTTCGAAGACGGATCGTTGGAGCAGTTGCTGTTGAGTGCCCATCCGGTTACCGTGCTGGTGTTGGCCAAGGTCACGGCACACTGGCTGGTCACCGGGCTGCCGTTATTGCTGGTTGCGCCATTGCTGTGCATCTTGCTCGGATTGTCAGACGAGGGTCTTAAAACCTTGATGCTGACCCTTCTGATCGGAACACCAATATTGAGTCTGGTGGGAGCAATCGGCGTGGCTCTGACAGTGGGTTTGCGTCGCGGTGGAGTGATTATTTCTTTACTGGTTTTACCTCTTTATATCCCGGTCCTGATCTTTGGTACCAGTGCTGTACAAATGTCTGTCGCCGGGTTTCCCGTTAATGGTCAGCTGTCCATGCTTGCCGCGCTACTAGCCTTGGCCTTGGCGCTGGCACCACTGCCGACAGCTGCCGCACTACGAATGAGTTTGAGTTGAACAGATTACTACGCTTTTATCATCGAATGGGGTCTCCGCCCCATTTCTATCGGTTTACCGGCAAGATCCTGCCGTGGCTTAGCCTGCTTTGCACGCTGCTCATTGCCGCTGGACTTTGGGGTGGCCTGGTGGAAGCACCGGCGGATTATCAGCAGGGCGACAGTTTCCGGATCATTTATGTTCACGTGCCCAGCGCGTGGATGTCGCTCTTTGTTTACGTAGTCATGGCAGTGTGCGGAGCCATCGGGCTAATCTGGCATATGAAGAACGCAGAGATCATTGCCGTTAGCAGTGCCCCGATCGGGGCCAGTTTTACTTTCCTGGCACTAGTTACGGGTTCTCTCTGGGGCAAGCCGATGTGGGGTAGTTGGTGGGTCTGGGACGCGCGCCTGACTTCGGAGCTGATCCTTCTGTTCCTGTACCTTGGTGTGATTGGCCTATACGCAGCGATCGAAGACAAGCGAACGGCATCTCGGGCCGTTGCAATTCTGGCCCTGGTCGGACTAGTTAATATCCCGATCATTCATTACTCGGTGGAATGGTGGAACACCTTGCACCAGGGCCCGACCGTGACCAAATTTGATAAACCTTCAATCCATGTTTCGATGCTGATCCCATTGCTTTTGATGGCCGTCGGTTTCAAGCTGTTTTACCTAATTTCGGTCCTGATACGTGCCCGCGGCGAGCTGATCGAACGGGAAAGCAACAGTAACTGGGTCAGTGAACTCCTGGAGAAACGATGAATCTGGATCAATTTCTTCACATGGGAGGTTACGGTTTTTACATATGGACCTCCTACGGCATCGCCTTCGTGGTTCTGGCGTTGAATATCATTCTTCCGGTTCGTCAGCAGAAACGAGCATTGAAAGATATTGCTAATCGTCGTCGCCGCAATCAAGAGAGAATGAGTGATTTATGAAACCGGTCAGAAAACAGCGTCTTTACCTGATTCTTGCCATGGTGGTGGCCATTGCCGTTGCTGCGGGCTTCGGACTTAATGCGTTCAACCAGAACCTGATGTTTTTCTTTGCCCCGACCGAAGTGGTTGCTGGGAAAGCCCCTGATACTGCGGTCTTCAGGCTTGGTGGAATGGTGGTCGAGGGCAGTGTTCAGAGGCCGGGCGACGACCTTCGCGTGCGTTTCGATCTCACCGATTTCGAACAGGTGGTCTCGGTAGAGTACACCGGCATTCTGCCAGATCTTTTCAGGGAAGGGCAAGGCATCGTATCGAGAGGTCGCCTGCGCGCCGACGGTGTCTTCGTGGCTGAAGAAGTTCTAGCAAAACACGATGAAAACTATATGCCTCCGGAGGTTGCTGATAGCCTGAAAAAGGCACCTGGCGACCTGGAATGACCATGCCGGAGGCCTTTGCTAGCGCCGGATCCTGAAAGCTATCTGGCGCTTCTCTTGGGCTAATACAGTTCGGTCACACCGTTTCCATGCGTGATGGCATAGATGCTCCCGCTAAAGTCATCTGAAATGAAAAGGGTTCCATCGGCGCTTTCTGCAATGTCCACCGGTCGGCCGATGACATTCCCCTCAATCTCGAATCCGCTGATGAATTTGCGCTCGGAGATGGTTCCATCTTTTCCGAAATGAAGAGAAACGACTTCGTATCCCTGTTTTTCGGTTCGATTCCAGGAACCATGGAGTGTCACCAAGGCTGCGTCTTTGTAACCATTGGGGAAGGTTTTTGATTGAAGGAAATGAATGTTCAACGGCGTGCTGTGAGCTCGGAATTCATGCGATGGCCTGATGCTCTTGTCGGTTTCCGTCTGGCGGCTATTACCGAGGTCAGGGTCGGCAACTCTGTTGCCGTTGACATAGGGCCAGCCATGGAAACTGCCTCTTTCAATGCGATTCAGTTCATCAGGCGGGAGATCATCACCGAGGAAATCGCGGCCGATATCCACTCCGTAAAGTTCGCCAGTGTTGGGTTTCCAGTCGAACCCTACCGTGTTGCGAAGACCGGTGGCATAGATTTCACCGTCGCTCCCATCGGGGCGGAACCGCAAAATGGTGGCCCGCCAAGGGTTTGTTTCGATGCAGGCGTTGCAGCTGGAGCCAACGCTTAAATACATCCAGCCGTCGGGACCGAAGCGAAGCGAACGGGTCCAGTGATTCCCGCCAGCTGGGATCCCGGTGACAACCGTTTCTACATCACCGTGGATCATTCGCGACTGCTGGTCGAAGCGGACCCGACGTATGGCATTGGTTTCGGCAACATACAGCCAGCCATCATGCAGATCAACGCCGTGCGGCCGATTCAGGCCGGTGACAAGCTGATCCCGACCATCTGAATACCCATCGTTGTCCCGGTCGGTCTCGAGTAGCACAATTGTCCCGGATCGGGGAAGGCTGACCAAGAGATCGCCGGTCTGGGTCAATTTCAGTGCTCGCGCATCCCGCAGTTTGCTTGCGTAAAGGCGAATCGTAAAACCATCAGGTACGTGCAGACGCTTTTCAAGAGGGTTGTCAACCGATGGCCAATTACGCGGCCCCAATAGTCCTAACGGAACATTGACCGCATAGCGCTCCGGTAGAAAAAACCATATGATGCCGAGGGCGGCCAGCGTGTAGAGGAGTTGTCGAAAGAAGGGCTTCATGAGGCCTGAAGGACGTCGGTGGACGACTGAAAGGGGCTATCGAGGTGCTAAGTTTGTTGCTGCCATTGGTTGGCCGTCCTCCATGAAAGGTGTG
>JANXGZ010000092.1 GCA_024958995.1 Methylococcales bacterium
AAGGGCGGCAAAGGCGTACTGGTTTGCCAATCGCAGAAAAACGATGCTGGAGAAGTTTTCTTTGAATTCGACAAAGTGCTGATTGCGGTCGGGCGTGTTGCAAATACCGAGGGATTCGGCCTGGAGGACCTGGGCATCCAGGTTGCTGAAAGCGGCGTAGTGGAAACCAACGAATATCTGCAAACGATTTATCCGAATATCTATGCCTGCGGTGATGTAGCAGGGCCTTATCAACTCACGCATGCTGCGGCTCACCAGGCCTGGTATGCGGCGGTTAATGCACTATTCGGCGGCTTCCGAAGGTTCAAAGTGGATTACTCGGTGATCCCCTGGGCAGTTTTTACCGAACCCGAAGTTGCCCGGGTCGGTCTGAATGAACGTGACGCGGAGAAAAAGGGTATGCCCTTCGAGGTTACCCGGTTTTCGATGCAGGACCTGGACCGGGCCATCGCCGATGGAGAAAATGAAGGGGTGGTTAAGGTTCTGACCGTGCCCGGTAAGGACCGGATACTAGGCGTTTCGATCGTCGGTCATCGGGCGGGGGACATGATTGCAGAATACGTTCTCGCCATGCGCAACAGAATCGGCCTGAACAGGATCCTGAACACCATTCATATCTATCCGACCTTTGCGGAAGCGAACAAGCATGCAGCAGGGAACTGGAAGAGAGCGCATGCCCCTGCCGGGGTCCTCAGATGGTTAGGACGATTTCACAACTGGCGACGGAGTTGAGTCAGCGTGACGCTGTTTGCCGTTTCGCCTTTGCTGCGCCACGTGTGCTCTTGGCATGCCCCGAGATACGTTTATCTATCGAACCCATAAGTACGGGATTTCTGACCGAGGGTAAATTCAACCCAATCAATACCAAGAATCCGGGCATAAACCCGGGGTTTTTCGCTATCGGATTCCGACCCAGTTCGTTTCTCAAGAAAATACGCTAAGAGCGGTCTCTTGGTGGAAAAATGGGTTACTCACAGGTTCTGTGGATAAGGTTGTGGGGAAATGGCTAGCCAAACCCTGTAAAATCTTGCCACTGTTTGACCTGTGGCGCATTACTCGATTGTTGGGCGGTTCAATCACAAGGCAAGAAAACAACAGCTTACCGGCAGAAAGCGGCAATTTAGCTTTTTCTATAATCGATTTTCCGCTCCCAATCCGGGACATAATTGTGGGTTGTGAGGAATAAGGATACTTCCGCGACGAAGAGAACACGAAATGCAATGGAAGCAGTTGGTGCTAAGGGGTTGGTCGGCGCTGTCGAAAGGCAAGCAATGTGAACCGGTATTTCTTACCACGGCTATTGCATGAGCTGCCGAAGGCCAGTCGAAAAATAGTTGCCGTGCGTTCGCTTGACAACCTCAGGGGGCCAAACTAGATTTGTTAATTTGGGTAACGGTTTTCTGTTCCCGTATTTTTTCAATCAGTGGAGGGCTTCATGCCGCTCAAGTACCTTGTACCGAATGCATTCACTGCCATGTCCATGGTCCTTGGACTGGCTAGTATGGTCTGTTCTGCGGCAGGCGATCTCAGTCTTGCGGCATGGATGATTCTCTGGGGGGTGTTGCTGGACAAACTAGATGGAGGAGCGGCTCGTCTACTCAATGCCAGTTCTTCCTTCGGAGCAGAGATGGACAGTTTCGCCGACTTCGTAAGTTTTGGCATGGCGCCGGCGGCATTGGTTTATTTTCGCTTTACGGGCGATGGAATGTTTGCTGACCATAACTTGTTGCTGGGCGCCGTGTGTGCACTCTACGTGGTGGCCGCTTCGGCCCGTCTTGCCCGGTTCAACGTGACCGAACCGCCGGGAGCGAAAAACATGTTTTTCGGCATACCCTCGACGCTCTGCGGCGCCTTGGCTGCCAGCGGATATCTGTCGGCCGAGATTTATTTGCCGGGTAGTCTGCTGTGGAACGCGATGCCGGTTGCACTGTTTGCAATGGCCATCCTAATGGTCAGCAATGTTCGCCTACCGAAGCTGCAGAAACGCAAAAACCTCGCCGTCAATTCTCTCCAGATCATCAATTTGATTGCTGTTTATATTGTTACTCCGATGATGTTATTTCCGGAATACCTGTTTGCTCTTTCGCTGGGCTATTTGCTGATTGGTGTCTACTGGACATGGAGTCATCCCGTTAACGACAATGAACCATCCCAGGAAAAGCCAACGGCGGCAAGTTGACCTTCTCCTGTCCGAGTGCCGGCGTTAGTTCCGTGAATTCCAGGTTGGATCAAGCCCTTATCTGCAGCCGTTTTTTTGCCCACAGGGTTTGTTGGATTAGACTGTCTCTAAAGAGCCCCTTCCTGAATGCCGAATGTTGAAGGAAGTGATTCGGCACCGCCGATTTTGAATGCCGTCAACCCTGAAAAATTCCACTGGCCTTTTTACCCCCAGCACCCGTATTCGGTCGGCGGTCTTCGGCCTTGTAATGGCCCTGATTGTTACCAGTTGCATGCCCTCGGTCCATCTGCCCGGGAAACCCGTGGTATGCCCGGTACTGGGGGAGCAGTTTTTTCTCACGGCCGATGGTACTCGACTTCCTGTTCGCAGTTGGATGCCCGAAAATGGCAGCCTCAGAGGCCTGGTTATCGCGGTTCATGGCTTTAATGATTACAGTAATTTTTTCTCTTCATCAGGAGAATTTCTGAGTCAAAAGGGCATAGCAAGTTATGCTTTCGACCAGAGAGGTTTCGGCGACTCTCCCGATGCAGGGCTTTGGTTTGGCGTGGAGGCATACGTAAACGATCTGGTGGAATTCTCGAGGCTCGTAAGCCACAAGCATCCGACGTTGCCTGTTTATCTGCTGGGAGAAAGCATGGGTGGTGCCGTTGTGATTGTGGCGATGAACTCTACTTCTCCGCCGGAAGTAGATGGGGTAATTCTTTCGGCGCCGGCAGTCTGGAGTCGTGAGACCATGCCTTGGTATCAGCGGGTGCTGCTCTGGTTTACGGTCCATACGATGCCGTGGATGAAATTCACGGGTGAGGGCTTGGCAATCACGCCGTCTGACAATGTCGAAATGCTCAGACAGCTGGGGCGTGATCCCCTGGTGATCAAGGAAACCCGGGTTGAAGCGATTTACGGTCTGGTTAATCTCATGGACAGCGCGCTACAAGGGGTTGCAAAACTGAAAACCCGCCTACTCATTTTGTACGGCGAGAAGGACGAGGTTATCCCACAGCTTCCAGTAATGCAGGCTTTTCAAATGCTGCCCACCGGCGAGGCTGGTCAGACAGTTAGTTTAGCTCTTTATGAAAATGGTTATCACATGCTGCTGCGGGACTTGCAGCGTCGGATCCCATTGAGGGATATTGCGGACTGGATAGAACTTCCTGGCCAGGTGCTGCCTTCCGGTGCCGACATGCGTGGTTTGAAGGCATTGGAGAAGCTAGTCAGTGAAAAGAGGGTAGAAGAGCGGCTATAGGTTAACCGGCTTTTCTTCTTTTCTGCAGAAAAGAAAGCGTGTCGGCAATGAAGGCTGGGCTGAATGTCGACGAGAGGTGCTTGATATTTTGGTGTGCGTAGAACAGGGTTTTGAGTATTCTGGCAGCAGACCGAAAATAGGGCTGCTGAGTGATCAACCATCCGGAGCCTCTTTTTTACTAACCGGTTGTTGAGCCAGCCCTATTCTTCATCCGGTTCGACCACTGTGGCCCTATTCAGCCAGGACATGAAAAGTTCGTATCCCAGGGCCAGGACAATGGCGCCAACGAAGAGTCCCAGGATTCCTGAAAGGATTAAGCCGCCAATCGCGCCGAGCAGGATGACCAGGGTCGGAGTTTCGATACCTCGGCCGAGAAACAGGGGTTTCAGGTAGGCTTCACTGGCACTGACCAGAATGCTCCACACGGTGAATAGGGTGGCAGGCAACGTCTCGGATACCGAAAAAACGTAGCCGCTGATGGGCAGTAGAATCAACAGAAGAGGAAGCTGGGCAACCGCGAAAACGAGGATTAGCAAGGCCCACAACCCCCATCCAGGAACGTTCATCAGGTAAAGGCCCAGTGCGGCTAAGCTGGACTGGATGATGGCAACCCCCAAGACCCCCTGGGAAATGCTGCGGATGGTGGTTCGTGCCAGAGTGTTGTAGTGTTCGCCCTGTTTTTCGCCGCACAGGCGCTGAAGGACCTTCAGCATCAGATCATTGGATATTGAAGCCTTGGTCAAAAAGACGCAGGAAATGATCAGGGAAAAGATGAGTTGAAGAATCCCGCCTCCTGCTCCGGTAGCGGCGGCCAAAAGGGTCCCACCGATGTTTTTGATCTCCGGAGCATATTGGCGTGCTGTTTCCTCGAGGTTTTCCGAAGCCTGCATCCATATATCATGGGCCTGTTCGCCGATCAGGGGCCATTCCCGGATATTCGTGCCGGGTGGCGGAACGGTCAGGCTGCCATCATTCAGATCGCTGACCAGCTGCTTCGACGTTTCAATGAAAGATCCGGCGATCATTACCGCTGGTACGACGACCAGTGACACGGTGATCAGCAGGTAGACGATGGCCGCCAGTTTTTCCCGGCGGCCGAGCAGCAACTGAAGTTTGTCGAACACGGGGTATATCGCTACCGCGATAATGATTCCCCAGAGCACGGGGATTAGGAAAGGCAAGACAATCCTGACGCACCACCCCAGGATCACCAGAACCAGAACCAGACGGATTGCCGTTTCAATGGTTCTGGTTGTGAATTCCTTTTCACTCAGAGGGGAAGACGGGTCTTCCATGGTTATTGGTCTGGCATTCTTGCGGTGGGTTAGCTGTGAAAGGGGTGCAAGTGCGGGTGTTGGGTTCCAGAGCTACTATATGGCACTGACCACCGGCTGTAAATATTCGGGTTGCAAGGTAAAATTGTTTTTCAATACCCCTTGGGCGCTCATGGTCCCTGTTGGCTTTTGGCCATGGTCGCGGGCTTTGTGGCCAGTGGCTTGTTTCCCGAGCAGTTTTTCGTCGTTCATTACTGAACCTAAGGGAATTACTGCTTTTCTCCATGCTAGCGACGTCTTTTCAGCATAAAGTGGTCGTTTACGGTTCTGAACTCAATGACCTGCTGTTTTTAGTTTAATTGCAGTACATGCAGTGATTGCTGTGGTGGCGCTGACCTCCGGAGTAGGGGGTCTGGCTGTGTGTAAAGGCAGCCCGATTCATCTTCGGCTTGGTAGGGTATTTGTCATTTCAATGTACTGGACGGTAATGATAGGAGTTCTTCTCGATGCCCTGCGGTTTGCGTTCTACGTTGAAGAAAACCACACCAAAGTATTTGGATTATTCAATGCCCAGCAGTTACCCGGCGCGATTTGCCTTTCTGTTTGCCGGGCTGTGCATCCTGTACATGATCAGGCAAGGCGGTTTGCGCACTATTCTATCGAGGGTTGAAACGGTTTTTGGTTGGGGTGATCGTCTGGCTTCCCTAGGGTTGATCGTATTGGGCATCGGGCTTAGCGGTTTGATCTATTTTCGTTA
>JANXGZ010000088.1 GCA_024958995.1 Methylococcales bacterium
CGGAGGCCCTCAACCGGCTGCTGAAGGAATTCAAGATGACTCACCAACAGGTAGCGGATTCAGTCGGGAAATCACGAACCACGATAACCAACTTGTTGCGGCTGATGGATCTTCAGGCGCGAGTGAAAACCTGCCTGCAGGATGGGTCGATTGAAATGGGTCACGCAAGGGCTCTACTCGGGCTTCGAGGGCTATTGCAGGTCCAAGCGGCAGAAAGGATCATGGCCCAGGGCCTCAGTGTCAGGGCAACCGAGAAACTGGTCAGGGATCTGCAGGCTAAGGGAACCGACGAGCGGGAGGCGGCGGTTACGGATCCGGATATCAAAGCGCTACAGACACGGATCAGCGAAAAACTCGGGGCTCGGGTTTCCATTCAACACAAGCCGAGTGGGAAAGGCCGGCTGGTGATCCGCTACAACACAGTGGACGAACTGGAAGGGGTTCTGGACCGACTCAAATGACTACCTTCAAGGGTCTCGGCCATTGGCGGGTGAAAAGGGCCCGACTCATTTTGGAGCGCGACTGTCTATTCCGTGCACAAGTCCCTTGAATCAGACGAATTAACCGTATAGAATAGTTCGTTGTTTTGGGCGGAGATTTCCTGTTGATCGGTGGTGATCCATTCATTGCGATCCGGAAAATTCTGGCGGTACAGGCAAGCGTTTCGATCGTGGTGCCAGCTTTGATGCTGGTATTTTTTGGTTGGGCGGATGCCCGATCCGGGTTCCTGGGAGCGTTGATCGGTTTTATCCCGAGCCTTTGCTTTGCCTTGCGGATCATTGTAACGAAAGCTAAATCCGCGAAACACACCGTACGTGCTTTTTACTCCGGTGAAGCGATGAAGATCGTCATCACGGCGGGGCTGTTTGTGTGTGTGTTTCAATTACCAAACATTTTATATGGACCGCTGTTTGCAGGGTTTGCGGCGGTGATTTCAGTATTTTGGTTCGCGCTGTTATTCAGTCGAACAGAGAGTGATGCGAGAAATGTCAACAGAAGCTCATGATACGGGTGGGGCAAGCGGATACATCATCCACCACTTAACGCCGTTATCAACTGGAGAGGGGTTCTGGACCGTCCATCTGGATACGCTGTTTTTTTCCGGATTTTTGGGCGCATTTTTCCTTTTCTGGTTTCATTTGGCCGCCAGCCGAGCGACTTCGGGAGTTCCCGGCGGGCTTCAGAATTTCGCCGAGATGCTCGTCGAATTCGTTGATACCCAAGTCAAGGATAGTTTTCACGGCAAGAGTGCCTTGATTGCTCCCCTGGCGCTGACCATTTTCGTTTGGGTCTTCCTGATGAATTTCATGGACTTATTGCCGGTTGATCTTTTGCCTTGGCTTGGTTCGATGATGGGTCTCGAATACCTGCGTGTGGTGCCGACTACCGATCTTAACGCCACATTCGCAATGTCCATCAGCGTGTTCATCCTGATTATTTTTTACAGCATCAAGATCAAGGGGGTTATCGGTTTCGGAAAGGAGTTGGCGTTCCAGCCGTTCGGTCCCTGGCTATTGCCCTTCAACCTGTTGCTCAAGGTTGTTGAAGAAATTGCCAAACCCATTTCGCTCGGGCTTCGTCTTTTTGGCAACCTTTACGCCGGTGAGCTTATTTTCATGCTGATTGCTCTGCTTCCGTGGTGGGGTCAATGGCTGTTGAGCTTTCCGTGGGCGGTATTTCATATTCTCATCATCACGCTGCAGGCGTTCATATTCATGGTTCTGACGATTGTCTATCTGAGTATGGCGCATGAGGATCATTAAACGTTTGATTCATCTTTTTTCAATCGCTTCATTATTACGTAGGATTTCGGAGGTAACATGGAACTCGCACAATTAATCGCAGACGTACAGGGCATGACCGCCATCGCTGTTGGCTTGGTTCTTGGCATGGGTGCAATGGGCACCGCGATCGGCTTCGGTCTACTTGGTGGCCGCTTTCTCGAAGGTGCTGCTCGTCAGCCGGAAATGGTCCCGATGCTTCAGGTCAAGATGTTCATCGTTGCTGGTCTGCTCGACGCGGTAACCATGATCGGTGTCGGCCTGGCGCTCTTCTTCACCTTTGCTAACCCGTTCCTGTCAGCCGTCGAAGCCGCTGCAGGCTAAAGGCTGCTTTATATAAATCGCTTTTAATCACGAGGATAAAACTGTGAGTATCAATGCGACTTTGATCGGCCAGATGATTACGTTCATGCTTCTGGTGTGGTTTACCATGAAGTATATTTGGCCGCCCTTGATCGATGCCCTTGAGGAACGTAAAAAGAAAATCGCCGAAGGTCTGGCCGCTGCAGAACGCGGGCAGTCCGATATGAGACTGGCCGAAAAGCGTGCTCAGGATGTGCTCAAGGATGCGAAAAGCCAAGCCGCGGATATCGTGGGCATGGCCCAGAAGCGTGCTTCTGAAATCGTCGAGGATTCCAAAGGGGATGCCCGTACGGAAGGAGACAGGCTGGTGGCGGCAGCTCAAGCCGAGATCGAGCACGAAGTCCAGCAAGTCAAGGACGGACTGCGCCAGGAAGTATCCGAACTGGCGCTCGCGGCTGCAGAGCAGATTCTGCAAAAAGAGGTGGATCAGCAGGTTCACGCTGAAATGATCAAATCTGTTTCCGACCGACTCGGCAAGGGCTGACAATGAGCGAATTAGCGACATTGGCGCGGCCCTATGCGGAAGCTGTATTCAAGCGTGCCAAAGAGACTGACACGGCCGAGCAATGGTCGGAGAACCTCGGGTTTCTGGCCATCACCATGCAGAATGAATCGCTGGCGGCGGCAGCGGACAACCCCAAGGTCGAGAAATCACGCCTTGTCGGTCTTCTTCTGGACATCGGTCAGGGACATCTCTCCAATGAAGGGATTAATTTTGTTCGGCTCCTCGTTGAAAACAAGCGGCTGAAACTGGTTTCGTACATCAGAGAGCTTTTCGAATCCTATCGTGCTGACGATGAAGGATATATTGAGGCGGAGGTCAGGACGGCTTTTCCGCTGACCGAAGAAGATGAAAAACAACTGGCTGAGACGATGGAAAACGTCCTGAAACGAAAAGTTCAATTCAATGTAGAGGAAGACAGGTCCCTGATTGGGGGTGTGATCGTCCGTGCGGGTGATACCGTGATTGATGCATCGGTGAGCGGACAGCTTCAGAAATTGGCCAAGCAACTCTACAGCTAGAGTGAGAAAAGAATCATGCAACTAAATCCATCAGAAATTAGCGACCTAATCAAAAAGAAAATCGAGACCTTCGATTTAAGTGTCGACGCACACAGTGAAGGCACGATCGTCAGTATTACTGACGGGATCATTCGAATTCATGGGCTTGACGATGCACTCCAGGGTGAAATGCTGGAACTTCCCGGAAACAGTTATGCGATGGCTCTGAATCTGGAGCGGGATTCAGTCGGCGCCGTTGTACTGGGGCCTTACATTCACCTGACCGAAGGCGATAGCGTCAAGTGTACCGGTCGTATTCTTGAAGTGCCGGTTGGCGAGGGTTTGCTAGGTCGTGTGGTTGATTCGCTGGGTAATCCGATTGACGGACGTGGCCCGATCGACAGTGACCAGTCTTCACCGGTTGAAAAGATTGCACCGGGCGTTATTGCTCGTCAGTCCGTTGACCAGCCGGTCCAGACGGGTCTGAAGTCAATCGACTCCATGATCCCCATCGGCCGCGGACAGCGTGAGCTGATTATCGGCGACCGTCAGACGGGAAAGACGGCCATTGCAATCGACACGATCATTAACCAGAAAGGTACTGGCATCAAGTGTGTTTACGTTGCCATTGGCCAGAAGCAATCCTCGATTGCAAACGTGGTTCATAAGCTCGAAGAACACGGGGCGATGGAGCACACCATCGTTGTCTCCGCATCGGCGTCCGAAACAGCGGCCCTTCAGTTCATCGCACCCTATACGGGGTGCTCAATGGGCGAATACTTCCGTGACCGAGGCGAAGACGCCCTGATCATCTACGACGATCTGACCAAGCAGGCATGGGCTTACCGTCAGGTTTCCCTGCTGCTTCGGCGTCCGCCAGGGCGTGAAGCGTATCCGGGTGACGTTTTCTACCTGCACTCTCGCCTCCTGGAAAGAGCCTCGCGAATCAATGCCGCAGAAGTTGAAAAACTGACCGGTGGTGAAGTCAAAGGAAAAACGGGATCGCTCACGGCCCTTCCGATTATTGAAACCCAGGCGGGTGACGTTTCGGCGTTCGTACCGACCAACGTGATTTCCATCACCGATGGTCAGATCTTTCTCGAAACCGACCTTTTCAACTCGGGTATCCGGCCAGCGGTGAATGCCGGTCTATCGGTGTCCCGTGTGGGTGGTGCGGCACAGACAAAGATCATTAAGAAACTCGGCGGCGGTATCCGTCTGGACCTCGCGCAGTTCCGTGAACTCCAGGCGTTTGCGCAATTTGCATCGGATCTTGACGAAGCTACGCGCAAGCAGATCGAACGCGGGCAACGGGTCACCGAACTGATGAAACAGAACCAGTATTCGCCCATGAGCGTTTCGCAGATGGCGGTTTCACTGTTCGCGGCAAACGAAGGTTATCTGGATCAAGTGGAAGTCAGCAAGGTGCGCGATTTTGAGGATGCTCTGCAGGGTTACATGAAATCCGAGCATGCTGATCTGATGGATAAAATTGACGCAACCGGTGAGTATGGCGACGAAATCATCGAAGCATTTAAATCGGCGTTGGACAGCTTCGTCGCGAATCACACCTGGTAGGGAACGAGTCAGATGGCGAGCGGAAAAGAAATCCGTACCAAGATTGCGAGTATCAAGAATACTCAGAAGATTACCCGGGCCATGGAAATGGTTGCGGCCAGCAAGATGCGGAAAACTCAGGATCGCATGCAGGCCACCCGGCCGTATTCGCTGAAGATCAGTCAGATCATTAACCACTTGTCGCAATCGAATCCGGAATACAAGCACGATTTTTTGGTAGAGCGGGAAACGAAACGGATCGGGGTCATCATGATCTCTTCCGACCGGGGCCTATGCGGTGGTCTGAACGCCAATCTGTACAGGAGCGTGCTGCGGACCACCGAGGAATGGGAGGCCGCTGGTTCCGAGGTTGATTTTGCATGCATCGGGCAAAAAGGGGCCTCGTTTTTTTCCAATATCGGGGCCAATGTCGTTGCTCAGGCAACCAAGATCGGCGATACGCCGCATCTTGAGGACATTGTTGGCGTAATCAAGGTGGTGCTGGATGCGTACACAGAGGGCCGGATTGATGAGGTGCACCTTTGTCACAACGATTTCGTCAACACGATGATTCAGCAACCCGTTGTTCGGAAGCTATTACCGATCGAACCGGAAGAGTTGGAAGAAGATCTGAGCGGCCACTGGGATTACATCTACGAGCCAGATGCCAAGGAAGTCCTGGACGGCCTGATGCCGAGATACATTGAGTCCATCGTTTACCAGGGAGTGGTCGAAAACAATGCCTCTGAACAGGCGGCCAGGATGGTTGCGATGAAGAGCGCATCAGACAACGCTGGAAAGCTGATCGACGAATTGCAGCTGATCTACAACAAGGAACGCCAGGCCGCAATTACACAGGAAATCTCGGAAATCGTCGGTGGCGCAGCGGCGGTATAAGGATTTTTCACTTAATTGAACTAACAGAGTTTTTTGCGAGGAACCAATTATGAGTTCGGGTAAGATTGTCCAAATTATCGGCGCTGTGGTCGATGTGGAGTTTCCAAGAGAGTTGCTCCCAAAGGTATACGATGCACTGAAAGTCGAGAGTGCCGGCCTGACCCTTGAAGTTCAGCAGCAGCTTGGTGACGGGGTCGTTAGGACCATCGCCATGGGAACTACGGATGGCCTTAGCCGTGGCTTGGAAGTGGATAATACCGGTGAGCCGATCAAGGTGCCGGTTGGACAGGAAACCCTGGGCCGCATCATGAACGTACTGGGTGATCCGATCGACGAAAAAGGGGCGATCGGTGAAAAGGAATCCTGGGCGATCCATCGAAGCGCACCGAGCTATGACGAACAGGCTGCAAACAACGATCTGCTCGAAACCGGCATCAAGGTGATCGATCTGATCAGCCCCTTCGCAAAAGGTGGCAAGGTGGGGTTGTTCGGAGGCGCCGGTGTAGGCAAGACCGTAAACATGATGGAGCTGATCCGGAACATCGCGATCGAGCACAGTGGTTTCTCGGTTTTTGCCGGTGTAGGTGAACGGACCCGGGAAGGGAACGATTTCTACCACGAAATGACCGACAGCAACGTAATCGACAAAGTGTCGCTGGTTTATGGACAGATGAACGAGCCCCCGGGCAACCGCCTCCGCGTGGCCCTGACCGGGCTGACCATGGCCGAATACTTCCGTGACGAAGGTCGTGACGTTCTGTTCTTCGTTGACAACATTTACCGATATACGCTGGCGGGAACCGAGGTATCGGCACTGCTGGGCCGCATGCCATCGGCGGTGGGATATCAGCCGAACCTGGCTGAAGAAATGGGAACTCTACAGGAACGGATTACCTCAACCAAGACGGGCTCGATTACTTCGATCCAGGCCATCTACGTACCTGCTGACGATCTGACGGACCCCTCACCGGCCACCACCTTTGCTCACCTTGACGCGACCGTGGTTTTATCCCGTCAGATCGCCGAACTGGGGATTTACCCGGCGGTGGATCCGCTGGATTCCACCAGTCGGCAGCTGGACCCGCTGGTCATTGGGCAGGAGCACTATGATGTTACCCGGGCGGTTCAGGGAACCCTCCAGAAATACAAGGAACTGCGCGATATCATCGCCATCTTAGGTATGGATGAATTGTCCGAGGAAGATAAGCTCACAGTTACCCGGGCACGTAAAATCCAGAAATTCCTGTCGCAGCCGTTCTTTGTGGCCGAAGTATTCACCGGGACCCCGGGCAAATACGTCTCCCTTAAGGACACGATTGCCGGCTTCAAGGGAATCATCGACGGTGAATACGATGATGTTCCGGAACAGGCCTTCTACATGGTCGGTACCATTGACGAGGCCTTGGAAAAAGCAAAAGGTATGGCAGCGGCATAATCATGACAATGACCATTCATGTTGATATCGTGAGCGCGGAAAAGGAGATTTTTTCCGGGCTCGCCGAGATGGTGTTTGCGCCTGCTGAAATGGGGGAAGTTGGGATCTCGCCGCGGCATGCGCAGTTGATTACCCGTCTGAATCCCGGTGAGGTTAGGGTGAAAACGAGTGAAGGAGAATATCCGTTTTACGTTTCCGGCGGATTACTCGAAGTACAGCCACACGTAGTCACCATTTTAGCTGATACTGCGATGAGGGCTAAGGACATTGATGAAGCGGCTGCACTTGAAGCCAAGGCCCGAGCTGAAGAAGCCTTGGCTGACAAGACGGGTAAGATCGATTACGCTAGGGCCCAGGCAGAGCTGGCAGAAGCGGTTATGCAGCTGAGGACGCTGGACCGGTTCAGAAAGCGCGGTTCCTGAACAAAAAGTCCGCTTGCGGCTAAGACCCGGCAAAAGCCCCGCAGGGCTTCTGCCGGGTCTTTTGGTTTCAGGCGTTTGCCGGCAACGCTAGGATCTGATTTTGTCAGCCGATATAATTCGTTCCAATGTATTATTTCTTTCCGGAAGGTTGATGAAGAAAGAGGCTGATCTGAAGACGATTATCCTGGCAGCTGGCCAGGGCACACGGATGAAATCAATTATACCCAAGGTGCTGCATAGGATTGCGGGCAGACCGCTTCTGGAGCACGTGCATGCCCTTGCTGTCGGCCTTGAGTCGGCGGACATCACCGTCGTTTATGGCCATCAGGGCGACAAGGTCCGGCAGCAACTGACGCACCTGAAAACGAACTGGGTCGAGCAGCGTGAGCAGCTTGGCACCGGCCATGCCGTAAGGCAGGTTTCAGATGCAATCGGCGACGAACAGACAGTCCTCGTACTTTATGGGGATGTACCACTTTTGAGAAAGGAGACTGTTCAGAGACTGATCGCCGTGCCCGATGACAACACGCTCGGGTTGTTGACAGTCGTCTTGGGAGACCCTTCGGGCTATGGGCGTATCGTGCGGAATTCGGAGACTCAACGGGTAGAGAGAATCGTTGAAGAGAAGGATGCAACGCCAGAGGAGAAAGAACTGTCGGAGGTTAACACCGGCATCATGGCCTTTAAGGGGGAGCGGTTGAAAAAGTGGCTGTCGGAGTTGGGTAACACGAATGCGCAAGGCGAATACTATCTTACCGATGTAGTTGCGTTGGCGGTCAAGGATGGCTGCCACATCAATGCGATCGAGGTCTTGGACGAAGAAGAGGTACTCGGTGTCAACGACCGGATCCAGCTCGCACACTTGGAGCGGGTGCTGCAACAGCGGCAGGCGCGGGCATTGATGGCGGCCGGTGTGACCCTCGCGGACCCGAGACGTTTTGATGTTCGCGGTGAAATTGTTCTTGATGGCCAGGATATTGAAATTGACATCAATGTCATTGTCGAGGGAAGGGTCATTCTGGGCGAAAATGTCCGGATCGGGCCCAATTGCGTGCTGAAGAACTGCGTAGTGGGCAATAATGTCGAGATCATGGCTAATTCGGTCATCGAGGATGCTAGCATTGGCAGTTCCAGCCGGATTGGCCCGTTCGCCAGAATTCGTCCGGGCACGGAACTAGGCGATCACGTCCATGTCGGGAACTTCGTTGAAATCAAGAAATCGGTGGTTAACAGCCAGTCAAAGATCAATCATCTGAGCTATATCGGCGATAGCATGGTCGGATCTCGGGTTAATATTGGTGCGGGGACTATTACCTGCAACTATGACGGTGCAAACAAATCGCGGACGGTCATCGAGGATGATGTATTCGTTGGTTCCGATACGCAGCTTGTTGCTCCTGTCCGGGTGGCCAGGAATTCGACGATCGGTGCCGGTTCAACCATCACCAAAGATACCCCGGAGGGGCAGTTGTCGATAAGCCGTAGCCGCCAGGTATCAGTGAAGGGATGGGTTCGGCCACGGAAAAAGGGCTCATAGCATGTGTGGCATCGTTGGGGCCGTTGCCCAGCGTGATGTCGTGCCGATCCTGCTGGAGGGTCTGCGTCGCCTTGAATATCGTGGCTACGATTCCTCCGGAGTCGCGATCATCAGTGCTGAGGGGATCGAATGCAGGCGGCGGGTGGGGAAAGTTGGGCAGCTTAGCGAATCTCTTGACCAGGACCCTGTAACGGGCGTTACAGGCATTGCGCATACCCGGTGGGCTACCCACGGGGTTCCCAGCGAGTCGAATGCGCACCCGCACGTCTGCCGGAACAAGGTGGCAATCGTTCACAACGGGATTATCGAAAATCATGAAGACCTGCGAGCCAGTCAACGAGGCCGCGGACATACTTTTAGTTCTGATACCGACACCGAGGTGATCGTCAACGAGATCTACGATCACCTGGATTCCACAGACACCCTACTCGAGGCGGTCAGGCGAGCGACAGGGAAACTTGAGGGGGCTTACGCCTTGGGCGTTGTATGTATCAGCGAGCCGGGGACGATCATTGCCTGTAGGAAGGGAAGTCCCCTGGTTATCGGCGTCGGAATCGGGGAGTGTTTCATTGCCTCTGACGTAGCTGCGCTAACCTCGGTTACTCAGCAGTTCATTTTCCTGGAAGAAGGGGATATTGCTGAAATCACAGGAGGCAGCGTTAAGGTTTTTGATGCCTCTGGGCAAGAGGTCGAACGGGAGTTTTGCCGGTCCAGCCGGAAAGTCGAGGCGGTGGAACTCGGAGAGTTTCGTCATTACATGCGCAAGGAAATCTTCGAGCAACCCGATGTCATCAGGAGGACCCTGGAAGGCCGTTTCAGCGGGTTAAACTTGCTTGAAAGTGCTTTTGGCGCAAAGGCGTCGACTATTTTCGACCAGGTTAAACGTGTCCAGATTCTCGGTTGCGGGACCAGCTACCATGCCGGATTGGTTGCTCGTTACTGGTTCGAATCGGTTGGAGGGGTCCCGTCCAATGTAGAGATTGCCAGTGAATTTCGCTATCGGTGTCCGGTTCTGGATTCTGATACCCTACTGGTGACCATTTCCCAGTCCGGAGAAACAGCGGATACGCTGGCCGCGTTGCTTGAAGCAAAAAAGCTCGGGGTGAAACATTCGCTGGCCATCTGCAATGTTCCGGAAAGTTCCCTGGTGCGTGAATCGGAGCTGGTTTTAATGACCCGAGCGGGGCCAGAGATCGGGGTTGCATCCACCAAGGCCTTTACAGCTCAGCTAGTGTGCTTGATGTTGCTGGTGATAGCGATAGGTCGCCGTTTTAAACTCAAGTCCGAAAGGGAAAAACGGATCGCCTCGCAACTATTAGAATTACCCGGCCGGCTGGAAAAGACGCTGACTTTGGACGGCGAGATTGCGGAATTATCCAAGCGCTTTGCCAACAAGGATCATACGCTGTTCCTGGGACGAGGAAGTCATTTTCCAATTGCTATGGAAGGAGCTCTGAAACTCAAGGAAATTTCCTATATTCATGCTGAAGCCTATGCGGCAGGGGAACTTAAACACGGTCCTCTGGCGCTGGTTGATGCAGAAATGCCGGTGGTGGCCGTGGCACCCAATAACAGGTTGCTGGAAAAGCTCAAGTCAAACCTGCAGGAAGTCAGTGCACGAGGCGGAAAACTGATTGTGTTTGCCGATCAGACGCTGGAGGTCAAAAGTGAAGAAAACGTCTTGGTGGTGAGGGTCACAGCTACAGAGAATGAACTGGCGCCGGTGATTTTCACCATACCCCTGCAACTCTTGTCGTATCATGTAGCGGTCATAAAGGGTACGGATATCGACCAGCCAAGAAACCTCGCAAAATCAGTAACTGTCGAGTAGATTTCGCTATATAAATTACTCAATGGAGGACTTGTTATTGGGCGTTGATGTTCAAGTTATAACAAGGACCCTAACCGTTGATGAACTTCCAGAACGACAGAAATTCCGCTTAAATCTGATCCTTGATCTTTCTAATCAGGGATTGAGCAATAAGCAAATCTCGAATCATCTTAATGGTCGTGGGATAAGAACTCCACGCGACAAGATCTATTCACAGAAACTTGTTTGGGCGACCCTGAAGAAGGCAAGACTTCGAGAAGAACGAATCAACGACACTACAATTGTTTTCGGCACCCCATGCTTTTATGAAAAACAGAGTGTCCGTAGATGACGGGCAACAGCAAGAACGATAGAAGAGTCTGAAAAGACTCTTTTTATGTCTGTCGTTCAAGTCAGTCAGTGCAGCACTTCCGTAGGGATGATTTCTACCCCGTATGATGCGAACTTGCCAGAACAGAATGTAGAGCAGTTATTGTAGAAGAATAGTTTTGTGGGGGCGTAGGCGGGGTGAGATTTTTCACTAGGAAGTCCCACGGACCATAACCGATGTCGCCCTCATCAGTCGGTACACAGAACCTTCCTATTGGACTTCCACACCATCTTTGTACGTCTTGGTTCCGGTGAGATTTCCATCTTCGTCCCAGTAAGTACAAAGTCCATTTTTCTTCCCATCCTTGTAGTTTTCTTCCCCTTCCTTCTGTCCGTTCTCGTGCCAGAAAGTCAAAAGTCCATCTTCCTTACC
>JANXGZ010000202.1 GCA_024958995.1 Methylococcales bacterium
ATCGCCATGGAACCATGATCCATGCCTTCCATGTTGGAATGATCCATTCCGGACATCCCTTCTGAGCTATTCATATCCATGTCGCCATGATTCATACCGGCCATGTTGCCATGGTCCATGCCGGGCATACCGCTCATGTCTGCCATAGTCAGGCGCGCCGGATCACGCAGTTGCGGAACAGCCGCTTCCATACCTTCTTCGGGGGCCAACGTTGCCCTGGCATAGCCGGAACGCCCCATGGATTCAGCGAAAATGGTGTAGGCCTGCTCATCTTTGGGGCGCACAATCACATCGTAGGTTTCCGCCACACCGATCCGGAACTCGTCCACGTTAACGGGCTGAACGTTGTTGCCATCGGCCTGTACAACCGTCATGTCCAGACCGGGAATCCGTATGTCGAAGTAGGTCATGGCCGAGGAGTTGATGAACCGCAGCCGGATGCGTTCTCCGGGCTCAAAAAGGCCAGTCCAGTTCTGCTCGGGACCTTTGCCGTTGATCAGGCCCGTAAAGCCCTGCAAGTCCTCAACGTCCGCTTTCATCATCCGCATGTCACCCCAGGCCATGCGGTCCCGAATGGTGTTCATCAGACCGTTTTTGGACGCGTCCGAAAAAAACTCCCCCACGGTTTGCTGCTCACGGTTGTAGTAATCCGGCATCATTTTCAGGTTGCGCATGATGCGGTCACCGGAATGGGGGTGCTTGTCAGTCAGCTGCACCACGTATTCACGATCGTAGCGGAATGGCTCACGGCCCTCGGGCTCGATGACAATGGCACCATAGGCGCCGTCCGGCTCCTGAAAACCAGAGTGGCTGTGGAACCAGTAGGTGCCTGCCTGCTGGATAGGAAACTCATAGGTAAAGGTTTCACCCGGCTTGATGCCCGGGAAACTGATACCAGGCACACCGTCCTGGTTAAAAGGAAGGATCAGGCCGTGCCAGTGAATGGACGTCATCTCATCCAGGTTGTTGGTCACGTTGATCCGGACGTTCTCGCCTTCCTTGAAACGCATTACCGGTCCCGGAGATGCGCCGTTGTATCCAATGCCTTCCTTCACAAAATCGCCGGTATCAATTTTTACCCGGTCGACCGTAAGGTCGTATTCGCCGGCCAGAACCATGGCTGGCATCAGCAGGCTCAAAAGCCCTGTCAAAAAGCGTGGTTTCATCTGTGTTGCTCCGAACTACACGTCATTGAAGCCGGGCCGAGAAACGTGTCTCAGCCCCGCGCTCGCGGACCTCAGTTAAGCGAGTTACTCGAAATTGACCTCTCCGTACATCCCGGCCTGATAGTGGCCCGGCACGTTGCAGGCAAATTCGATATTGCCTTTATCAGAGAACTTCCATACCACTTCTTTACTTTGGCCCGGTTCCAGCAACACGCTGTTCGGGTCGTCATGCTTCATGGAATGGCCATTCCCCATATCCATATTCATCATGTCGTGGTTCAGCTTGCCGCCCTGGATGACGCCATGCTCAACCATCATCATCATTTTCTCTTGATGAGCTTCGTGCATGTCGGGAGTGCCAACACTGAACTCATGGACGAGGTTTCCCTTGTTCTCCACCACGAAGCGAACGGTTTCACCCGGCTTTACACTGATTTCTTCGGGTTCGTAGTAGTTGTCGTACATCTCGACAGTTACGGTTCGGCTGGCCTCCGACGCTTTGCCAGGTTCACCGCTTGTAGCGCCGTGCCCGTGGCCACCATCAGGGGCGCCAGCCGCAAACGCTGTTGCCGACATTGAAAGCGCCATACCCGCTACGAATAGTTTTGATGCATTCATCTTTTTATCCTCTGTAAAATATTGCTCGAAAAACACTGCAGGATTCAGCCCCAATCTTGAGCAATGTCCAGAATCGGTTGTTACCTTCTCTCACTAACCTGAATTCTTTCTGAATAACTCGAACTATTTTCCGTTCAGGCTGAATTCAGGTTAATCAGTCACACTTTCGACCGCGGACCATACATAGAAGGAAAAACTCATGCGTTTACTGCTCGTCGAAGATGACCGCTTGCTTGCTGAGGGTCTGGTCAGGCAGTTGGGAAAAGCAGGTTTCAGCGTTGATACAACTCCCAGTGCCCGAGAAGCCGTCGTTCTGGGTGAGCAAGAGGATTACCGTGCTGTTGTTCTGGACCTGGGTCTACCTGATGGCAACGGGCTGGACGTATTGAGAAAGTGGCGAACGAATCACGTCAGCTGTCCGGTCTTGATTCTGACCGCGAGAGGCGATTGGCAGGATAAGGTTAACGGCTTAAAAGCCGGGGCAGACGATTACCTGGCAAAACCTTTTCAGACAGAAGAGCTAATCGCACGCCTCAACGCACTCGTGCGTCGAAGTGAAGGAAGGGTCCATGCTCAGGTTAAAGCCGGCCGCTTTGAACTGGACGAAAACCGCCAGAGCCTCAAGGTGGACGACGGCGTGGAACATACACTTACCGGCACCGAATTCCGGCTGCTACGTTGTTTGATGAGCCGCCCTGGCCACGTCTTTTCCAAAGAACAACTAATGGAACAGCTTTACAACTTGAATGATAGCCCGAGCGAAAACGTCATTGAGGCGTATATTCGGAGGTTAAGGAAGCTAGTGGGCAGCGAAACCATCTCAACACGACGCGGCCAGGGGTACATTTTTAATGCGATTCCTTAAAAAGCCTGCGTCCGTAAAAGGAACCTTGCTTGCGCTGTTACTGCCCGCCGGAATTGGTCTAATGGGGGTGGCGTGGTTGGTCCATGGCTTGCTGCTCGACCGAATGTCTCGGGAATTCGTTGAAAGCCGACTGAAAGATGAAGTCGCTTTCCTTGAACACCAGATTCGCGACGCGAATGGTGAAGTTGACACTCTCCAGACGGGCGATTATTTCCAGGATGTTTTTCATCATGCCTTTGCCATACATACACCCGAACAGACCATCATTTCACCCGATACTTGGGAGCCCTTGTTAACGCCTCTGATTGAAAACGAAGAAGACGGAACCGTTCGCGTAGAAGATGCCGAAACCACTGATACTCCCTTAGACATCCTCGCCTACCGAAAGTCTTTTCAGGTCGGTGAAACACCCATCGTCGTAATCGTTTCTGAAGATCTGGGTGCGCTGAAACGCAGCCAAGCTGCACTTCATACCTGGACCGCCGTAGTATCAGTTCTGTTGATTATGCTCTTGGTCGCCGTGCTCTGGTTCGGAATCACGATGTCCATGCGACCGGTTGTCACACTCAAAGCCGCATTAAAAAGACTCCAGGACGGAGAGATCTCCCGAATCAACGTTCAGTCGCCAGAGGAGTTCCACCCGCTGGTTCTTCAACTAAATCAGTTGCTGGACTCCTTAGATCAGCGACTGGAGCGCTCCAGGGACGCTCTCGCAAACCTGTCTCATAGCGTCAAAACCCCCATCGCAGCCGTCCGGCAGATACTGGAAGACGACACACGTCCTCTCGACACCAATCTAAGGCGCCAGATGGTGGAGCGACTAAGCGATATCGACAGGCAATTAGAAGCTGAAATGCGTCGAAGCAGTTTTGCAGGGCCCCAGATTGGAAAAAGCGCCTACCCCATAAAACAGGCACGGGATCTTTTGTGGATGCTCGGTCGTTTATATCCGGAAAAGTCGTTTGAACTATCGAGTTCTCTGCCTGAAGACAGCCGATGGCCGATAGAAGAACATGATCTAAATGAAGTATTGGGCAACTTACTCGACAATGCTGGCAAATGGTCTTCGAGATGCGTAGAGCTCTCTGTGGAACAAGGCAGCGGCTTCAAGCGAATAGTTGTTGCTGATGATGGCCCAGGGGTTAATCACAAGGATTTAGCCAGTTTGGGCCAAAGGGGTCTGCGGCTAGATGAGCAAACACCTGGGCACGGTCTCGGCCTTGCTATCGTTCGAGATATAGTGACTCGCTATGAAGGTAAAATCAGCTTTTCGACTAAGTCCTGTAGCGGTTTACGCGTTTCTATCGAATTATTAAGATAAAATCGAATGTTCGCTTTTGTTTAGCAGCGGACCGATCGAGGCGTCCGGTGGAGGCCGTAGGCCAGCAAGGTCAGGGACTGGCGAGCCTAAGAGAGACAGAGAGAAATAGATTTCTCTCTGTCCGGTTGCTGCAATTTGTGAAATTAAGATGGGTTATGCCAACTAACACACGCCGTCAAGGGTTTCCAGATGATCAGCCCACTTTTGCAGCCACTCGCGACATTCGGGTTCATAATCGTGCAGATCATAAGTCCCTTCAATACCCTTTCTTGAATGCCCTATCACTGCCTCAGCCACTTCATTGCGACAGCCTAAACGAGACAACCCCGTGCGAACCGTACGACGCAGATCATGTGGAGACCAGTCAGGAATGCTATCCAGCCAAGCTTGGCCTGGCTTAAAGTAGGTGCCACTTCGAGCCTTGGCAGAATTTCTCAAATACCATTTTGTTTCGGTAAGCGATTTCTGCTGGATCGGCAATCCCGTC
>JANXGZ010000134.1 GCA_024958995.1 Methylococcales bacterium
AAACTATCCCTTTGGCTACGGGAAGGAAATTTACTTCTGGAGTTTCGTGGTTGCCATCCTCATCTTCGCGGTCGGTGCCGGCGTTTCGATCTATGAAGGAATCAACCACATCAATTCCCCGCAACCCGTAGAAAACCCGCTGGTCAACTATATCGTACTCGGAGTAGCACTGGTTTTTGAAGGGCTCGCCTGGACTTTTGCCCTGAGGGAATTCAGCAGGGCAAAAGGGAAATGGGGGTATATCGAGGCGGTACGAAAAGGCAAGGACCCTACCCTGTTCATGGTCCTTTTCGAGGATTCTGCAGCAATGCTGGGCTTGCTCGTCGCTTTTCTCGGCATTCTGCTGGGGCAAGTAACTGGAGATCCCCATTACGATGGCTATGCCTCAGTCATCATCGGCCTGATTCTGGGTGGGACGGCCATCTGGCTAGCCTGCGAAACAAAGGGCCTTTTAATCGGCGAAAGTGCCAACAACGAGACGGTAAGGGATATAAGAAACATTGCCAATAGCCAAGCTTCAGTTGAACATGTCAACGAAGTCCTGACCATGCATATGGGACCTGAATTTCTCCTGGTTAACCTCAGCGTCGATTTCAACAACGACTGCTCGGCCGACGAGGTCGAAAAAGCAATCGCCGCAATGGACACGGCCATGAAACAGGCTCATCCAGTCATCAAAAAAGTATTTGTCGAGGCTGAATCCAGGTACCGAAGAACCTAGGCCATCCGGCTCTACCGCACCCCGTTCCTGCACTTGAACCGGGCCAGTAACCCGTTGGTGGACGAATCGTGTCGGTTCGGAAAACTTTCCCCCTCGATCTCGTCCAGAAGGCCCGAAACCAGCTGTTTTCCGAGCTCAACCCCCCATTGGTCGAATGAATTGATGTCCCACATGACTCCCTGAACAAACACCTTGTGTTCGTACAGGGCAATCAAAGCACCGAGGCTCTTCGACGTCAGCCGGTCAATCATGATCGTGTTGCTCGGCCGGTTCCCGGCAAAGGTCTTGTGCCTAGCCAAATCCTGCATGGATTCGCCATCCTTTGCTGAAGTCGTCAATTCGACCAGAGCTTCGTCCGTCGTCTTTCCTCTCATGAGCGCTTCAGCCTGGGCGAAACAGTTGGCAACCAGGACCCGGTGGTGTATTTCAAGCTCCGAATCACCCTGCAAGGCCACGATAAAATCGACCGGAACCAGATCACTCCCCTGGTGAAGCAACTGATAAAAGGCGTGTTGACCATTGGTCCCAACGCTACCCCAGACAATCGGCCCAGTCTGCATACTGGTACTGCAACCGTGACGATTAATGGTTTTTCCGTTGCTTTCCATGTCCAGTTGCTGAAGGTAAGCAGGAAAAAGCTGCAACCTCTGATCGTAAGGCAGTGTGGCCAACGTCTGGGCACCAAGGAAATTACGATTCCAGATCCCGATCAGGGCCAGGATTACCGGCATGTTCTTCTCAAACGGCGTCGTGCGAAAATGCTCATCCATGCCCCTCGCGCCCTTCAGCAAGTCCTCGAACCCTGCCATCCCAATACTCAGTGCGATTGAAAGGCCATTGGCAGACCAAAGGGAGTAACGACCCCCAACCCAGTCCCAGGTCTCATACAGGTTCGCCTGATCGATCCCGAAGGCTTGCGCTTCTGCGGAATCGGCAGAAACCGCTACGAAATGCTTTGAAACATCGGCTCCTAGTCCTGACCTGTCCAAAAACCACTGCTTCGCAGAACGTGCGTTGATTATCGTTTCCGACGTTTGGAAGGTCTTGGATGCAATAACAAAAAGGCTGGTCTCTGGATCTAGTTGGGACAAAACCCTGGACAGGTCTGTACCATCGACATTAGCGACAAAATGGCTTTTGATCGAAGAAACGGCGTGCCCATGCAGGGCATCGACGACCATTCTTGGACCAAGGTCCGAACCACCAATGCCGATATTGACGATGTCCTTTACACGTTTCCCGGTATATCCGCGCCAGTCGCCACCATGAACCGCTTTAACGAAACGGCCAATTTTCGCTAGTTTCGACCTGACTTCCGGCAGAATATCTTTACCATCAACCATCAGCGGTGGGCCATCCAGGTTTCGCAAGGCCGTATGCAAAACCCGACGGTTTTCGGTCAAATTGATCTTTTCCCCACGGAACATCCTGTCGATCCAGCCTGCCAGGCCCTGCTGTCGGGCTGCTTCGATCAGAACCTTGAAGGTATCCTGGTTGATGCGGTTCTTGGAAAAATCGAGAAAAACCCCGGCTGCTTCAAGAGAAAAACGGGAAAACCGCTTCGGATCGTTGTGGAATAACTCCCGCATGTCCAGTTGCCCGGCTTCGCGGCTATGATCTTGCACCGCTTTCCACCAGCAGGATGGAGAGACAGAATCGGGGGTCATTTTCTGGCAGGACCTCAGTCTGTCCTGTTGCGGAATTTAGCGCTGGCGTTTACCGCAATTTCGTCTCCGGAAATCGGCAAACGTCTCAGTGGCATCAGAACTGAATACTGACTCAGGCGGCCTGCACCGGAATCGTCCGACTGGTACGTACGATCTTGTTGTTCTCATCGACGTAAACCAACTGAGGCTTGAAACCGGCCAGTTCGTTCTCGGAAAGGACAACGTAGGCACAGATAATCAGCAAATCACCCGGATTGGCCAGGTGCGCAGCTGCACCGTTAACCGAAATCACTCCGGAATCTTTCGCCGCCCGGATCGCATAGGTCGTCAAACGGCTTCCGTTAGTAATATTATAAATC
>JANXGZ010000105.1 GCA_024958995.1 Methylococcales bacterium
GTCATCAGGCCGGGGTAAAAATGGTTCACAAGGTTCTGGAACGTTGCGGCCAAAGGGGCGTTGCAGTCGTCACGCTTTTTGCTTTCAGTAGTGAAAACTGGCACAGACCGCAGGACGAAGTCAGTGCGCTAATGAGCCTTTTCATTTCCACGCTGGAGCAGCAGACTGAGGCGCTAAACGAGAACGGAGTTCGCCTGCGTTTCATCGGGGACAGATCGGGCTTCAGCCGGAGACTGCAGAGAGAGATCTCGGCATCGGAAGAAAAAACCAGGGACAATAATCGCATTACCCTGGTGGTCGCGGTCAATTACGGAGGCCGCTGGGATATCCTCGAGGCTACCCGTAGGATTGCGCAGAAGGTCGAACAGGGAGAGCTGGCTGCCGCCGACCTCTCTCAGAAAACGTTCGAGAATCAGCTGGCATTTCCAGACCTTCCCGAACCCGACCTGTTCATTCGTACGGGCGGGGAAATTCGTATCAGCAACTTCCTGCTGTGGCAGCTCGCTTATACCGAGCTCTACTTCATCGATACTCTGTGGCCTGATTTTGACGGCGATTGCCTTGATCGAGCAATCGAGGCTTACGCTGGACGACAGCGGCGGTACGGGCGTATCAGTGGACAGATAGAGGCGGGTGCCCAAGTACCCATCGCACTTTAAATTATCGGTTCCCGGGCTACGGGAAACAAACAGAAAATTAAACAATCATGTTGTTACATCGAGTTATTACAGCGTTGATACTGGCTCCTTTGATCCTCTGGGGTGTTGTCAACCTTTCTTATCAGAACTTTTCAATGATCTGGGCGCTGATTATCGCGATCTGTGCCTGGGAATGGTCCGATCTTTCAGGGGTGAAGTCGATCATAGGCAGATTGGCGTTCGTTCTGGTCGTGATGGCGGGGCTCATGCCATTTCTGTATGCAACGGAAATCATTCAGGCGATCGCGAGCTACGTCCAGGAGACCTGGGACGATAACGATGTCAAGGTGTCGATTTTAAAGATGTCCCAAGCGGTCGACTGGTTTGGAGTACCGGCCGTTGTTTTCTGGCTGGGCGCTGCAGTGGTGATAAAAAAGAGGGGAAGCGATTTATTGAAAGCTGCGCCCTCCAGAAGAATGAGATTGTTAACCGGGTGGTTTTTGCTGGTGACGGCTTGGGTGTTCTTTTACCGTCTTCGTGTTCACCACGGGACCGATACGGTGATTATCCTGCTTCTTCTAATTTGGGCCGCGGACATTGCCGCATACTTTGTCGGTAAGGCTTTCGGCAAGGAAAAACTATCGCCGCACATCAGTCCCGGAAAGACAGTAGCCGGAATGTTCGGAGCGCTGGGGGCGGCCGTGGTTATTGGACTCATCGTCGGGTCCTACAATGACTTTTATTCGACAGCTAGGCTGGATTTTATCCTCCTCAGTCTGGTTACGGTTCATCTGTCGATTTACGGTGATCTGGGGGTCAGCCTGGCCAAACGCTGGCGTGGAGTCAAGGACAGCGGAAAACTGCTGCCGGGACACGGGGGAGCCCTGGATCGTCTGGACAGCCTGATCGCTGCGACCCCTGTCTTCTACACTGGAATCGTTCTGATGTATTTCGGAATTCCTAAATGAGAACACTCTGCGTGCTCGGATCGACCGGGTCGATCGGAGTCAATACGCTTGATGTTGCGGGTCGGCACCCCGGTCTCTATCGGGTCGCCGCTCTCAGTGCGAATTCAAATGTCGAACTTCTGGCCGAGCAGTGTATCGCCTACAACCCCGATGTCGCGGTTATCGTTGATCAGTCAAAGGCCGCTGTACTGAAGGAGCGATTGCGGAGTCAGGGAGGTAATACAACCCAAGTCCTGGCTGGATCAGGCGCGCTGGAAGAGATTGCGGCACTGCCAGAGGTGGATACGGTGATGGCCGCCATCGTTGGTTCGGCCGGCCTGTTACCCACCCTTGCAGCGGCCAGAAGCGGGAAACGGGTTTTGCTGGCCAATAAAGAAGCACTGGTCATGTCCGGGCAGATCCTGATGAAGGCGATTGCCGAAGGCAAGGGCGAGCTGTTGCCGATCGACAGCGAACACAACGCCATCTTCCAGTGCATGCCAGCCGGTTACGGGATCGGCATTCGCAGCAGGCAGGTCCGGCGAATTCTGCTGACCGCTTCTGGTGGGCCGTTCAGAACCAGGCCGCTGAACGAATTTGACGAAATTACTCCAGAGCAGGCGGTTGCCCATCCTAACTGGGTGATGGGTCGGAAGATCTCGGTTGATTCGGCCACCATGATGAACAAGGGGCTTGAACTGATCGAAGCCTGCTTGCTGTTTAACGTCAGGCCCAGTGACGTACAGATTGTACTTCATCCGCAGAGCGTTATTCATTCGATGGTTGATTACGTCGATGGGTCGGTGATTGCGCAACTAGGTAACCCGGACATGCGGGTGCCGATCGCTCACGGCCTGGCCTGGCCTGATCGGTTTGAATCCGGAGCGGAACCACTCGACATGTTCGCAGTCAAAAAGCTGGATTTCGAACCGGCGGACGAG
>JANXGZ010000222.1 GCA_024958995.1 Methylococcales bacterium
CTACGTCCAGGAGCCAGACATAACGCCAGCGTTTTATCCGTTCGCGCTGGGCGAGCATGAGCGTACCGCCTTCAGCACCCCAGGCAGTCCGCCAAGGCTGAATACGGTGCTCGGCCAGGAAAACCTCCTGAGGTTCTGCCGTAAAGGGCGCATCCAAACGCATTAGTCGGTCGCGATGGGGCACCTCGGCCACTGGATTTCCGCCGTCGAGTGCTTCTACCCAGAATAGTGTATGAGGAGCAGTGGAACGCCACGAAACAGAGCGTGGGCCCATAGGTACACCGTGGATCGGGACCTCATTTGCCAACGGAAGTGAAGCTATGTTTGCTACCAGATCGCCTTGATCATTCCAGACCTCTATCTCTCTGGAGAATCGCCACCATCCTACCTCGTGGGACCAGGGTTTGACCAGACGCGCGATGAGGATATATTCGCCGTTTGGTGAGAATTCGGCCGTGTGGTATGGAGCGGACTTACCCACGATCTCCACCTCGCCCGTTGCCGGGTCAAAAATCACCAGTTCGGAGGTGGTATAGTATTCGAAGAGGGCATCGTCATGAGCTGTCTCGAGCAGGTTGCGTGCCTCGTAGGTGGAACGGGCCGAAGCTCCAACTCCCTCAACAATCTCTGGACCTGACGGTATAGCCGGTGGCTCAGGAGCCGGCCCACGCCGTGGAATGCGCCGGACCAGCAGGCGTTTCTGATCGGGCAGCCAGCTCACGGCAGTGCCCATCAAGGGATTTAGAGCAAAGTTTTCAATCTTTTTTACTTCGCCTTCCACCGAGCCGATCCACAGACCGATGTGATCGGTGTGTATGACGATGAGCGCAAAACGTTTGCCGTCCACGCTCCATACAATATCATCGACCTCAGCGCCTTCGAGTAAATTAAGCGATGTTGTGACTCCGTCTTCGACCCTGACCAGGCGGGGAGATATACCACCGTGCCGTCCATGGCGGCCGTTGATGGCGGGATTGACCCGCATTCCGGCCAGCTTATGCATCGGTGCAGCCAGTTCGATGAGCGGAGGATAAAGCACGGGATCGGCAAGAAGCATGTAATCGCCGGTTGGCGAAATCCACGTCCAGGGGAGCTGTGGTGCATGGAGCACCTTCAGCAATTCTTCGGATGGAGACTGCCACCCGGTTGCCGGCTGCTGGCCGTAATCGGATGCCCCGACGCTTGCTGCTATCGTTAAAACTACCACCATTAATACAGGTAAAAATGCTGGTAAAACAATAAATCTTTTCATTCTAAACCTCCTTATACCAAAACTTGTACAATTATGTGTGCCTAACGGATATACTCACCCACGATAGCACGCACGGTATCTTCCGACCATAAATTATTATACACGATAACAGACCTCGAGACAATTTCCAAAGGGGTCCTCGAAGAAAACGGCATAGTACGTCGGGCTGTACTCAGGGCATTTTCTCGGCCCGCTGACGTTTCTTGCACCCCCGTCCTCTAGCAATTCCCCTATCTCGTCGACTCCTTTCCGACTTTCTGCCCAGAAGGAAATCCGATTGGTGTTGGCTTGATGGTCCTTATCTTCCATGAACACAATCCAGGCTTGGTCGGGCAGGGTCCCGTGAGCGGAAAAGCCACGCTTGTTCGGCCAGCTCTTTTCAAAACCGATTGCGGGGAGTATCTTCAAGTAAAACGCCCAAGCCTCCTCGAGGTTGTTGACTCGAAGGTCAATATGTTGAAAGGGATTCTTTTTCATGGTGAGGTTAAATCTAACCATCCCCCCCACAAACAAAAAAAACCACGAGTGTGGGACATCACAAAGTGTGGGCGGGAAGCCTGTTGAAGGAAAACTTGACTTTGGCTTTTGCCATCTCTCCATCAATCTCCAGCACGGGATAAGCGAGGAAGTTGATGGGTCCGAAAGAAGGACCAGGCTCGACCACAAGGTCGCGGCCGCGGCTGAATTCAATGCGGTTGGCCGGATGATGGCCGAAGTAATAGGTTGACAGAGTAGAACACTTGTCGCCCTCGCTGATGTCAGCGGGCCACCACTTCCCGTTGGTGTAAAACTCCGCCCAGCAATGATATCCATCAATCCCGCCCTCGTTTCGCTCCGAAGGAATGGACGCACCAATGGCAAAACGCGCAGGGATGCCAACTGCCCGTGATAGAGCAATAAAATAGGAGTGGAAGTCCGTGCAGTTTCCGGAACGTATGTCGCAGGCATAAACCGCATCGCCCTTCCCCCAGCCATCGCCGTATTTCATGTAGCGCATGCGGTCAATCGTATGATCATACAGCGCACGAGCGCGAGCGAGGTTACCCAGTTTACCTGCAACAACCTTTTTGGCGATTTTGCTGAATTCATC
>JANXGZ010000046.1 GCA_024958995.1 Methylococcales bacterium
GAATTTATCAGACAATCCATAATCGAACAGCAGATGCCGCCTACCGTGCATGAAATTGCGATGCATATGGGCTACCGGTCAGATAACGCGGCCTACCAGCATTTGAATGCCCTGAAACGCAAGGGTGCCATACAACTCAAGGGTCATTCGCGGGGTATTAGCCTGCTGGCACCTTCAGGGTTGCCTGTTCTCGGCCGGGTTGCAGCCGGCACGCCGATCCTGGCCGAAGAAAATATCGAGGACCATGTCTCGCTGGATCCAGGGTTATTCTGTCCGAGAGCTGATTTTTTGCTCAGGGTTGAAGGAACCAGTATGCGGGACGCGGGAATCCTGGATGGTGATTTACTCGCGGTGCATAAAACGCCGGTTGCTGAAAATAACCAGATCGTGGTTGCGCGCCTGGACAGTGAGGTAACCGTCAAACGTTTTCGCCGGCGCCAGAACATCGTCACCCTGTTGCCGGAGAATCCCGAATTCGAGCCTGTCCGGGTGGACTTGCGCAAGCGAGAGCTGGTGATTGAAGGCGTCATGGCCGGATTGATTAGGCAGGGGAACGTGTTGTCCTGATGATTGCCGTGAGTACGAGATTTCACTGTTATGAACGGTGTGTGCAGTTGTCTAGGCCCGTGGCAATAAATGTCTGGTGAACTGGATAGGTTGATTAATTCAACGCCCGGTCTGTGGAAAGGCGGCCGATCCGGCGCCGTTGTGTTCAGGGGAATTCCCACCGGTTACAGGGAACTGGATCAGATGTTGCCCGGAAAGGGCTGGCCCCGGGGTGTTGTCATTGAATTGATGCTGCAATCCATCGGTATTGGCGAGCTTGAGTTCATGTTGCCGGCAATCCGGGCACTGATTTCGGACCAGCGCTTCATCATGATGGTCAGCCCTCCTTATCTGCCTTATGCTCCAGCACTGATGGATGCCGGTCTGGATCTAGATTCATTTTATCTGTTGATGCCTGAAAGTCCGGAAGATGGTTTGTGGGCGGCTGAAAAGGCACTCTTGAACCCTCTTTGCGGCATGGTATTGCTGTGGTCGGATAGCGTTCCGGGCAGAAGTTGCGGCTTTCTGAGTGATGCGGTAGTTCGGCGTTTCCAGGTTGCGGCCCAGGCGAGTCAGGCGATCCTGGTGGTTTATCGTGTTTCCGTTCGTGCCAAGCCAGGCCGTCAAAGTTCCTGGGCAGCAATCCATTTTGGTCTGTCAAGACGAGGCGGGGAATTCGTCATCGATGTTCTCAAGATACGCGGAACCTGTCGCCGTGGGCGTCTCCGTTTGAACCTGGAAGGGTACGATTGATGTCTGATTTGTCAGCCATTCATCATGATCCTGACAGCGAGGATTCCGCATTCATCCATGAAAGACCGGATCCTTTAGACACGCGTTCTAGGGTTGGAGAATCCAGCGAACTCTGGTTATGCATCGATCTGCCCCGGTTGCCAGTCGAAGCCCTGAATGCTGACCAAACCAGACCCTCTGTTGTCGTGCAGGGAAAGGCTGTTCGGGTCGAGGTGCAGGCATGCAACCGGGTCGCCGAGGCGAGCGGGATTCGTTTGGGGATGTCCCTGGAAGCCGCCTTGTCATTGCAGAAGGAACTGGATATTTACGAGCGAGACCCTGGTGCGGAACAGCGGAAACTCGATCGGTTGGCAGATTGGAGTCTGGGCTTTTCAGACCGGGTTGCGTTGTATGGTGACCACAGTGTTGTTATCTCTATCTGGGGTAGCCTGCGTTATTTTGACGGTTTGCCAGCCCTCTATCGAAAAGTGATTGTTGGTCTGGACGAACTGGGTTGTGAACACGAGGTGGCTATTGCCGCTTCACCAAGGGCCGCGTTCTGGCTGGCGCTGGAAAGTACCGGGCGGATTATTCAAGATCCTCGGCAGTTGGCTTCCGCACTGCATGATTTGCCGGTATCCAGGGTGGCACGGGATGAACGGCAGCTTGGCCGGATGCAGCGCAGCGGCATCCGTACGCTAGGCGACCTGATGCGCCTTCCGCGGGATGGTGTGGCGAGGCGTTTTGGTGCATCGACGTTGCAGACTCTTGATCTGGCGCTGGCACGAAGGCCGGAAGCGGTCAGTCGTTACAAGCCAGCGGAATCGTTTTTGGGGGAACGGACTTTTTATTTACCGACCCGTGATCTGGGATTGGTCAGGCCGGCTGCGCGGGCTCTGCTGGAGGATCTTGGCCGATACCTGGCAGGCAGGCAGATGGCTACCAGGCGATTCTATTGCGATCTGATGAGGGATTCGCAAGGTTTGATTCGGATTGAAGTCGGTTGCCGTCATCCCGCATACAAGGCCGATCAGATGATGTTGCTACTCGAGGAACATCTTTCCCGATTACAGTTGGAAACCGATGTGACCTCGATTGCTCTTTCATGTGTCGATATCCAGCCTCTGGATTCGCAACAGGCCGAACTGTTTCCGGAAAGGATGTCGGCTACCCGATCTTGTTCCGGCCTGCTGGATCAGCTTGAAGCGCGCCTGGGTCCTGGGGTGTTGAAACAGCTCTCGGTCTGCCAAGATTACCGGCCGGAGCGGGCATCCCTGGATACAGTATCCAGGGCTTGGTGCGGGATTCCAGACCTGCCCCCAAGACCATTTTTTCTGCTGGAAAATCCGGAGCCGCTCGATATTCACGAGGGTAGGCCATGCTGGCATGGACCGCTGGACCGGTTAATGCCTGTCGAACGTATCGAGCAGGGCTGGTGGGATGGTTGCGATATTCGCCGGGATTATTGCGTTGCGGAAAACCCCGAGGGGAGCCGGCTGTGGATTTACCATGACCGGGTTTTTCGGGGATGGTTCCTGCACGGTCTATTCGCCTGATCTCATGGATCGGTTGTCGGGTAGGCAACTACCGGATTATGCGGAGCTTCATTGCCTGAGTAATTTCACCTTCCTGAGGGGCGCTTCTCATCCCGGGGAACTGATTACGCGAGCGATCGAGCTGGGCTACAAGGCGTTGGCGATTACCGACGAGTGCTCGTTTTCCGGTCTCGTTCGTGCCCATGTGGCCGCCCGGGGAAGCAACCTGAAACTGATTGTTGGCAGCGAATGCCGTTTCAGTGATGGTTTCAGGCTGGTTATTCTGGCCACCGATCGCAGCAGTTATGGCGACCTTTCAAGACTGGTCAGCCATGCCCGGGGAGCGGCAGAAAAGGGTAGTTATACCCTGCACCGGACTGACCTGGAAACCCACGCTCCACGGGGTTGTATCGCGATGTGGCTGCCCAGCCCGGAGGACGGCCCTGCTGATGGAGCATGGCTCCGCGCCCTGTTTGGAAACAAGGTCTGGATCGCGGTCGAACTGCACCGCCGGGCCGATGATGACGTGCGGTTGGAGCAGTTGGTTGGTTTGTCGGAACGCTGCGGAATTCCTTTGGTGGCCAGCGGCGATGTGCACATGCATTGCCACAGTCGACGCATTCTGCAGGATACCCTGACATCGATTCGTTTCGGCAAGCCACTCGCAGAAATGGGCTATTCATTGTTTCCCAACGGGGAGCGCTACCTGCGGTCACGTTCCGTACTGGCAAAACTGTATCCTCGGGAGTTGCTGGAGGAAACCCTCAAAATCGCCGACTGTGTGAATTTTTCGCTGGATGAACTGCGCTATGAATATCCGAATGAAATCGTGCCGGCAGGGTATTCTCCAGCGACCTGGCTGCACGAACTGACCTATAAGGGTGCCGAAAGGTACTGGCCGGAAGGGGTGCCCGAAAAGGTTGTCCGATTACTAGAGCATGAGCTGAAGTTGATTGGCGAACTGCAATACGAAGCCTATTTCCTTACCGTTCACGATGTGGTTGACTTCGCTCGCAGTCAGGGCATTCTCTGCCAGGGCCGGGGTTCGGCGGCCAATTCGGCTGTTTGCTACTGCCTTGGCATTACCGCGGTCGACCCTTCGCGAATGAATCTCCTGATGGAACGTTTTATCTCGCGTGAACGCGACGAGCCGCCGGATATCGACGTTGATTTCGAACACGAGCGGCGCGAGGAAGTCATCCAGTACATTTACCAGCGTTACGGCCGCCACAGGGCGGCGCTGGCGGCCTCGGTGACCACGTACCGCTGGCGCAGTGCCGTGCGCGATGTCGGCAAGGCCCTGGGGATGGGATTTGACCAGGTCGAGCGGATCAGTCGCCATCTCCATTACTGGGATCGTTCCGTTGATATGAATCGGCGTCTCGTAGAAGCTGGTTTCGAACCACAGAACCCGAAGATCCGCCAACTCGTAGAGATCGCAGCACAGTTGTACGGGTTCCCCCGGCATCTTTCGCAGCATACGGGCGGTTTCGTGATTGCCCGCGATGAACTGGTTCTGTTGGTGCCGGTGGAGAATGCCAGGATGCCGGATAGAACCGTTATCCAGTGGGACAAGGATGACCTGGAAACCCTGGGCTTGATTAAGGTGGATATACTGGCGCTCGGTATGCTGACCGCGGTACGAAAAAGTTTCGATCTGATCCGGGGATACAGCGGTCGTGAACTGAGTCTGGCCAAGGTGCCAGCCGAAGACCGGGCAACCTATGAAATGATCCAGCGGGCCGATACGATCGGAGTGTTCCAGATCGAATCGCGGGCACAAATGAGCATGCTGCCTCGCCTGAAACCGGCAAATTATTATGACCTGGTCGTACAGGTGGCGATCGTCCGTCCCGGTCCGATTGCGGGGGATATGGTGCACCCGTACTTGAGGAATCGCCGCCACCCAGAGCGCGTGACATACCCGAGCGATGAACTGAAGGTGATTCTTGAACGGACCTTGGGCGTGCCGATTTTCCAGGAACAGGTGATGCAGATTGCCATGGTTGCGGCGGGGTTTAGCGCTGGCGAGGCCGATCAATTGCGGCGCAGTATGGCGGCCTGGAAAAAGCGCGGCGGCCTGGAATCTTTCGAGCGGCGTTTAAGGCAGGGCATGCTGGCCAAGGACTACGATGATGACTTTATCCGGCGGATTTTCAAACAGATCAAGGGCTTTGGAGATTACGGTTTCCCGGAATCCCATTCCGCCAGTTTTGCACTGTTAACCTATGTTTCCTGCTGGCTCAAGTGCCACGAACCGGCTGCCTTTACCTGTGCCTTGCTGAACAGTCAGCCGATGGGTTTTTATGCGCCGGCACAACTGGTTCAGGATGTGCGCCGCCACGGCGTCGAGGTGCGGCCTGTGGATGTTCGTTTCAGCGCCTGGGAAAGCACACTGGAAGCGGGGAAGAAACACGGTCAGCCCTCCATTCGATTGGGGCTGCAGAGAATCAAGGGTTTGCAGAAAGGTGTAGCGGAAAAAATTGTCCAGGGTCGCCCTCGGAAAGCTTTTTCATCTCTGCAGGAACTGGCCAGTCAATGCAATCTTGCCGGCGATGAACTGGAGAAATTGGCAGCGGCCGGGGCACTGGCCGGATTGAACGGTGACCGTCACCGGGCGCACTGGGATGTGACCGGTATGGAAAAAGCGCTGCCGGTTTTCGGTCAGCCGAAATTCAGTGAAGCAACGCCATTGTTGGCAAGGGTGAGCGAAGTAGAGGATGTCACGGCAGATTATCGGACCACCGGCATGACACTGAAGCGTCACCCGATGGCCTTGATCCGTGAATCCCTTTCGCGGCAGGGCGTGGGTACTGCCGAGCAACTTTGGCAGCGACGCACTGGGTCGGTTGCAAAAGTGGCTGGACTGGTTATCAATCGTCAGCGCCCTCTCACCGCATCCGGTGTCTTTTTTGTAACCCTGGAAGATGAAACGGGCATGGCCAATCTGATCGTATGGCCAAGAACGGTTGAAGCCCAGAGGGTAGCCTTGTTGTCTTCAAGAGTGATGATTGTTTCGGGTATTGTTCAGAAAGAAGGCGGCGTACTGCACCTGGTGGTCGGAAAAATCCGGGATGGTTCAAGTTGGCTGGATTCGCTGGAGTAAGTAGGGGGTTAGTGTTGTTTTCCGGCCCTTGTCATCAAAAAAATGACGAATCGGGACAAACCCCGGGACCATAAGTCGGATGAAAGGGATCAAGCGATATCTGTTTACCATAGCCGAAATCCCGATTTCGGTGACATTTAGGTCGGCTGACCGCCGCCGACAGCATGCTATACTCGAAGCCGGTTAGCTTGCCCTGGACGGTGTAGCCGGCAAGACTTCAAACGCTCGGATGTGGATTCAGAAGAAACTCACCTTGAAACCAAGACCACGGGGCTTTCATCTGGTTACCCAGGAAATCGTGGCGCAGTTGCCCGAACTTGCCGGGGTCGGAACCGGTCTTGTCCACTTCTTTCTTTTGCATACCTCGGCCTCGCTTTCGCTGAACGAAAATGCTGACCCGAGTGTCCGCCATGATTTCGAGTCGTATTTTAATCGGGCAGTACCTGAAAAAGCGGCATATTTCACTCATACACTAGAGGGTCCGGATGACATGCCGGCCCATATCAAGTCTTCTCTGCTGGGTGCGGGGGTCGTGCTGCCTATATCCGCCGGCAGGCTTCTGGTCGGGACCTGGCAGGGTTTGTACCTTGGCGAACACAGAGACCGGGCGGGAGCGCGAAGCCTGGTCGCAACCCTGAATGGCGAATGAAGCGTCGGATCAGGGATCAATTCCAATTTCGGAGAACAAGATGAAACTGAATCGATCAATCCTTTTTCTGCTAGCAGTCGGGTGGTGTGGCATCGTGAATGCCGAAAGCGCCTGGGACCAGGCATCCGCCGAATCGGTGGTCGCCACCGAAATTACGGTGCATCGGAGCCCCAGTTGTGGGTGCTGCGGTATCTGGCTTGATCACCTCAAAAAGCAAGGCTTCGTGGTGAACGACATCAAAACCCAGGATGTCAACCTGGTTAAGCAGCAGTACGGAGTGGGAGCTGGGTTGGCATCGTGCCACACGGCGCTGGTTGAAGGCTACGTGATTGAGGGGCATGTCCCAGCCGCAGATATCAGGAAGATGCTGGCGGAAAAACCGAACATCGTTGGGCTGTCGGTTCCCGGGATGCCTCAGGGGACTCCAGGCATGGAAATGAGCGGCAGGAAACAGCCTTTTGCCGTTATTTCATTCGACAAGAACGGCAACCAGGAAAACTATACGGAGTATCTTTTCTACTAGGGACTCGCCATGAAAATCGGCTTTCCTCGAGAGATCAAGGACCAGGAAAAACGGGTGGCCATGACTCCGAATGGTGTGCGTCATCTGGTTGCCCACGGTCATCAGGTCCGGGTTGAATGCGATGCAGGGCTTGGCTCCGGATACAGCAACCGCGAATATCAGGAAGCAGGCGCTGCACTGACGGATACCGGCGAGGTTTGGGACAGCGAGCTAGTTGTCAAGGTCAAGGAGCCGCTTGCCGCCGAGTACGCCTACCTTCGAGACCAGATGATTTTTACCTTTTTCCATCTGGCCGGGGCCGATCCACTGCTGAGTGAAACCCTGCTGGCAAGGGGAACGACTGCACTTGCCTATGAAACGCTCGAGGACGAATTGGGAAGGTTACCCTTGTTAGCCCCGATGAGTGCGATTGCCGGTAACATGGCGAGCTTGGTGGGTGCCTACTTCCTAGGTAGACCACAGGGTGGTCGGGGGGTACAGCTTGGAACGGTGGGGGGCAAACGTTACGGCCGAGTTCTGGTTATTGGGGGCGGGATTGTCGGAATGCATGCTGCCCGGGTTGCCGCCGGCATGGGAGCGAACGTACTGATGGCTGGGTTGGACGGCGAATTGGCAGCGAATGGTGGTTCCGGGCTGGGAGAAGGAATCCGCTACTTTCTTTCGTCGCCCGATACAGTGGGAAAGGAAGCCAGAAACGCGGATCTGGTCATTGGTGCAGTGCTTGTGCGGGGTGACAGAACACCGCGGATTGTGACCAGTGATATGGTGGACTCCATGCTACCCGGAGCAGTGATCGTTGATGTCAGTATCGACCAGGGTGGGTCGGTCGAGACTTCGCGTCCGACCACGCATTCTGAACCGGTATTTGAACAATTCGGGGTGATTCACTACTGCGTCACCAACATGCCGGGAGCCTACCCCCGTACGGCAACCGAGGCACTGGCTGGTGCAACCCTTGCTTATGTAACGGGGCTTGCCGGCCAGGGGCTGGACTTTCTGCGGCAGCGTTCGGGGCTGTCCAAGGCGGTCAATACTTACCGCGGCAGCATGACCTGCCTGGCTGCAGCCGGTGCGCTGGACCTGTCGGACCATTACCATCCGTTTGTAGAATCCTACAGCTCGGAATCGCCGGTTGATGCGGGTCGCAGTGGCGCATGAAACAAGGCCGTTGTTTGGTTCTTGTCGATGGAAAGTATTTCGCGGAATAGCTGAATCTAGACAGGGAAAAAGTACCAGACATAAAAAATGGACTGGAAGCCAGAAGTCAAACAGTCCATCAAGAGGAGGATATGCACGGAGTGCATAAACTAATTAGGGGTAAGGAACCCTATGAGCTGGTAATAATAATAGCAAGATGCTATCAACTCCGGAATGTGACAGATTGTCGCAGCGATTTATTAATGGAAACAGCATGTTACGGATTATGAAAAGCAACCAGTTTCTAACACACCAAAAACCAGGGGGTTCTGTTCGTGTTTGACCGGGGTTAGAACCCCGGTCGGGTCTCTTTATCTAATGAATGCAGTCCCTTTCTTCCTAACCATCCATACGATTAAAACGACCATTCCTAGATAGAGTAAGGCTTCCATATATCAGTTTCCACTGGTTGTTGATAAATCTTCTGGTGATAATCCTAGCAAGATTCAATCAGCTCCGGAATGTGACAGATTGTCGCGGAGATTTATTAAATTAAGCAGTATGTTACGAATTATAGACGGTTATGGAAGCCACTTTTTAAAACCCGACATAGCTGGCAACAAGACAATGGGATAGCTTATGGATATATTTCACGATGTTGAACGGATGATGCACTCAATCGGTATGACGATAATTGGTGATAATGAAAAGCAGGTTTTCTGCTACACGGAACAAATAAAGATATCCGCCGAACACGTCCGTTGCGTTGCCGGGTTGGTATAAGGCGAGTGATCTATGAGATTACGCCATGGTGATTTCCACACTCTCTAGGATGGGTATCCCACAGCCCAGCCCCGCGGGGAACGGGGCATTCGGGAGCTATTCTAGGCTGGCAATTGAATCTTACTCCTGTTGAAAACGTATAAACAGAAACAGGTGGGTAAACCGTGTAAAGTATACAAACCCCGTAAACTCGAGGGTTTCAGACCCAAATAGGGCATTTAGTTTAGACTGAAAGATCGAGATCTCAGATCGGTTTACACGGGTTACACATTTTACGTGGGCTTCCCGAGGAAAAGCCCGTCCTCAAGACACAAAGAATAATAACATTGCCAATCTAGACTGGATTAACTAGGTTGTCGGGGTTTATACCCCATTTTGACTCGGCTGCGGTTCACGTCGATGTCACGATTGATCTTTTTTTTCAGATCGACATTTCAGACATATTTACTCGCTGACATCTGTCAGTGTAAAAATATGTCTGAATCCCTTTTCAATCAGATCCATGTTTTAGACTGAGAAGCAGAAGAAAAGGAGATAATGCCATGGAATGAAGACGCTAAATGCTTTCTGGAAAGTTATCATTCGTGGAATACGGCAGAATGAAAGAGCCATTGCCTAGATAATTCGAATAGGATGCAGCAAAGGTTAGTAACAGGCTTTCAAATCTTTGAGTGGTCCCGTTGTTTCACGAGCCGCCCTCGCGCATCAATTCCAGCATTCCAACCGGTAGATAAAACTTTCGGTATCGCTTCCCGTTTCTATAAGGCTCGCCATGCTTGTCCTCTACGAGCACGGTTGCCCTCTTGGTGATCCGATTGACAAGTCCTGTGTAATGCTTGCCCTCGAACTGAAATGACACCTTGTCCCCGGTCTTGATTCCGTATTGGATGAACGCGTGTTCGCGGGGTGTAATGAGGTGATGTCGATGATGGGTATGACCAAAGAACCGATTCGCGATGGATTGAAACCGAGTCGCCGAGCAACTCGACTTCGACCAGATCAACAGCTCAACGAGGTGTGTGATCTCATGCTCCATGATTCGCTGGAGTGCTTCCAGCCGGTTTTCGCATTCGATGCCGCAAATGACAACAGGGCGATGGTTTCCCTCAAATGCTTGGAACAACAGAGTCTCTGAAACGGCGATCTCGTACCCCTTACTCACCACCTTCCCAATGAAGTTCCGAATTTCACGGCGACTGGTCTTGCCGCCTGA
>JANXGZ010000153.1 GCA_024958995.1 Methylococcales bacterium
GCCGGTTTCCTATGGCCGTACAAGTACCAATCTGAAACCGTCATTTTTATTGATGACCAGAATATCATTCGCCCTCTCATGGAGGGCAGTGCCGTTACGACAAAGATCGATGACACGGCATCGGCTGCGAAGGAATTGCTATGGAGTCGCAGTGTTATCGAAAAGATCGCAAAGGACGAGGAGATATTTGGCGAAGGTGCCGCCGATGTGGAGCCCAAGAAACTTGAAGGTCGCATCGCCGGTTTGCGTTTGAACCTTTCAGTACTACCTCGTGGCGACAGCTACTTTGCCATTTCATACCAGTCTGATTCCCCCATGAGGGCGTTCCAGGTTGCCCAACGCATGGGCCAGCTGTTTATCGAAGAGACCAACGCCCGCAAACGTTTGGAAAGCCGCAACGCCTACGAATTCATTAATAATCAGGTGCGCAGTTACGAGCAGCAATTGGCTGGGGCGGAAGAACGGCTTCAGGCATTCCTTGCCGAGAACGTCGATGGCACGGAGGCCGACGCCAACGAGCGAATGAATACGCTGAGAAGTCGGCTGGAACTGGCGGAAATGGAAAAATCCGAGCTGGAAGCTCGGGAGCGCTCCCTGCAGGTTGAGCTTAACCGGGTCAGCCCCACGTTGGCTCAGGGCCGCACGGAGGACGCCTTCCAGGCCCGTATAACCTCATTGCAGGAACAGCTGGATAACCTACGGCTGAGATACCATGACACCTATCCGGACATCGTGATCCTGCGCGAGCAAATCCAGGAATTGCGGCGACAGCGAACACGTGAACTCACTCAGCGAGAGGATGACCCGCCCCCGGTTGCGAGTGGTGAGGCCATTTCGAACCCCATTTATCAGGACATTCAAACCGAGCTCACTGCCACCCGAGCAAACATTCAAACCGTTTCCACCCGCATCAACAGCTTCAGGCGACTGCTTGTCGAGCAGACCCAGAGGATGGAGCGAATTCAGGAAAATAAAGCCCAGTATCTTGAGCTGACGCGGGACATGGAAGTGAACAAGAACATCTACGACGATCTTCTTAAGAGACGCGAGCGGGCGAGAGTGTCTATGCACCTGGATGTTGAGGGGCAAGGACTCAACTACCGGATTAATGAAAAGGCCCAATTCCCGCTTACTGCCTCGGGCCCCAGTTTTCCCTTGTTTGCCATTGCAGGGTTGTTCCTGGGACTGGCCGCACCTTTTGGTGTGGCTGCTGGCCTTCTCCAAATCGATCCGCGGGTGAGGGCCAGGGAACAACTTGAGGAAACCTTGGAACTGCCGGTGCTGGTGCAGCTTCCCAAGATCCGGACACCGTTCGAGATACGGCGGGATCACAGAGTGACCATGCTCGTCGGGTTGATTGCGGTCATTGCGGTCGTCGTCTATTTGGTTGTGGCCGGTGCAGCTTTGATGGGAGTGATCGGATGAGTGAACGTAAGGGGAATACCGGCCCACTCCCCGGAGGAGCCGAAGAGGATCCGCCCGTGGTGGGCGATCGGGAAGGTCAGGACCAGGAAGAAAGATACTGGCTGCGAAATCGTAATGAGCTGAGCCGCGACGGTGTGCCTTACTCGGAATGGGACGACTCGCGAATGCTCGTGCCAAGTTCACTGGAACTGGGGCCGGGCGCGGTCGACAAGTACGTGATCAGCAAACAGATCGTTCGCATGCAGGAGCCGAGACGACTGACCACCGACGATATGGATGAACGCAGAATTGTTTATCCGGAATCGACCAATCGTGCCCTGGTCAACCGGTTTCGGGACCTCCGTACCAAACTGCTTGAACTGTCTGGAGGGAACAATTTTACCATCGTGGTGAGTGCGACCGAGCGCGGCGCGGGCGCATCCTTCGTATCTCTGAATCTGGCGGCCGCCTTCGCGTTTGATCAATCGAAAACTGCGGTTGTGATTGACTGCAACCTGCGCGAGCCTTCCCTGCACTCCACCCTGGACATCATGCCGGAAACCGGACTCACCGATTTTCTTGACGACACTGACTACGACATCGCACGGATCCTTTATCCCACTGGCATTCCCCGTCTACGACTGATTCCGGCGGGAAGCCGGCGGGAGACGCCGAGCGAGTTCTTCACCTCTTTCCGTATGAAGCAGTTCCTCCAGGCCGTAAGGCGCAGGTACCCCGATCGCTTTATCGTTCTGGATACGGCACCGGTCACCGAGTCGCCCGACGCTCGCATCCTGTCGGAACTGTGTGACTACGCCATGCTGGTGGTACCGCACGGGCGAGCGACTCCAGGCACGGTCGATCAGGCTGCAACCGCGTTCAATCCAAAGAAATTTGTCGGGATGGTGATCAATGGCTAGACAAGCGTTGAGATGTTTTCCGAACAGGGCCGGTCATCTCCTGCTGGGGGTTCTGATCGTTACACCCGGGATGGCCATGGCGGAGCCTGCGGTTTTTTCCATTGGCCTGGATTCCAGACTGTCTGACAATATTCGTCGCGCGCCAGCCAACGAGGAGTCGGACATTGAGTCCAGGCTGTCGCTCGGCGTTCAACATACTTCCGACCCCGGCGTCTGCAATTCCGATTTATTGGCGAGGGGCGCCTACGCTTACTGGTTGGATGACAGCTTTGATCCTGAGACCACGGCAGAGGCGGATTTTGAGGGTGACTGTCGTCTGGGGAGCAATCTGGTTTGGCAGGTCTCAGACTACCTGCGTGATGTCGCCCAGAGCAGCCGGGTTAGCAACACCCCGGACGATCGTACTCAGAAAAACGTGTTCCGGACCGGTCCGGTGTTGACCCTCCGTGTCGGCGCTGTCGACGAACTGTTGCTGTCGGCGGCGTATGAGAACACCGAATTTCGGGAACCCGACCAAAAAGATGGGGAACGATACAGCGGCACGGTGGGGTGGAGCCATTTTTTCAGCCCCTCATTCACCGCGGGTGTGAGTGCCAGCGTGGACCAATCGGAGTTGGATACCGAGGAAGAAATAGACCGGGTAACCTACAATCTGCCGTTCACCAAGACCTGGGAATCGACAGCCCTCAGTGGCGCATTTGGTTACGGCCTTATTGAGACTCGGCTGGCGAGCCAACCGCGACAGGAGTATGAGGCTTTTGTCGGGAACCTGCTGTTGGTTCGGCAGATAAACGTCACCACCGAACTCGAGCTTCAGGTCAGTCGCGAACTGACGGACCAGACCTCGGACTTCGACAGTCGATTCGATGAGTTTGTCTTCGATCTCAATCAAAGCAGCGCCGTCGAAGTGACGGCATTTCGCCTGGGCATCAACAACAATCTGAGTGGCGGCGTTGAATTCGACGTCAATCTGTTTGGCAGTCGCTCAGATTATCTGGATATTGGCACCGAGGAAGACGACTATGGCATCAGTGCCAGTTTCAGGCGACCAATAACCGAACAACTCACCGGACTGCTCGGGGCTCGTTACGAACGGTTCGATTATTCATTGGACGAGACCCAGGATGAGGTCGCACAGGTAAACGCCGGAATCGAGTTCCAACTCAACCGCCAGTTTAACTTTGTCAGTCGAGTTGGTTACGAGCAGAGAACCAGCGATGTGGCATTCCGGGAGTTTGACGAGGCCTGGGTTCTGGCGGGAGTGGTTTACCGGTTTCGCTAAGCTGTGGTCCAAGGGAATGACTGGGTAGGTAAGGTATCATGGACGTTCCGGTTCAAAATGCATTGACGATCGATGTGGAAGATTATTTTCAGGTCGCGGCCCTGGCGGAGGCGGTCTCAGCAGAGGACTGGCCGGTCATGGAGTACCGTGTGGAAGCAAACACGGACCGGTTGTTGGAGGTTTTCGATCGCTTCAATACCAAAGCAACCTTCTTTACTCTCGGCTGGGTGGCGGAGCGCTCTCCCGACCTGATCCGTCGCATCCACAAGGCCGGCCATGAAATCGCGAGTCATGGTTACAGTCATCAACTCATCTACACTCAAACCCCGGATGTTTTTCGTGAGGAAACCCGACGTTCCAAATCGGTACTTGAAGACATCATCGGGGAACCAGTGACCGGGTACCGAGCTGCCAGTTACTCGATTACCGCAAAATCCCGGTGGGCATTGGACATTCTCTGTGAAGAGGGGTTCACCTGGGACTCGTCCATTTTTCCGGTTCACCATGACCGCTATGGCATGCCAGGAACGCCTTTTCAGCCCTACCAGCTTCGAACTCCGAACGGCGGCCAGCTGACGGAATTTCCATTATCGACTTGCCCGCTCGGTAATTATCGGTTGCCCATTGCCGGAGGCGGGTATTTTCGGTTGTTTCCATACTGGTTCAGTCGCTGGGGACTGAGTCGGATAAACCAGGCTGGCCAGCCTTTCATCTTTTACCTGCACCCGTGGGAAATTGACGTTGATCAGCCGCGTTTGCGGGTCAAGGCGTTGTCCCGATTCCGCCATTACAACAACCTTCACAAGTGCATGACCCGACTGGAGTCCTTGCTGTCGGATTTCAGCTTCGCTCCGGTTTCCAGAGTGCTCTCGGGGGTACCCATCCCATCCACGGCCGTTGCCGTCTGAGCCCATTCAAAGGACGCCCGATGGACATGGAGTTTTCCACGGTCAAGCCTGACGATCCCAAGATAAGACTCGAACAGCTGAGGAACATCAAGGGATCTCTGGGACGCCGAGTAAGTGAAGCTCGACAGGCCGGGAATTTGTCGGACGGGCTGATGCAGGAATTTCGGTCCGTGAGTGCGGAAATCAAAACGCTCCAAAAGCTTCTGAAGCGGCAGTTGAAGCAGGCAAATGGTGAGGAAAGATGGGCTCCCCCGGAAATAAACCCGGATTGCGCGATTCTGGATCGATCGGTTCAAGGTCCCCTGCATGTAGAAGTCTGTGACGACCGGGTTCTGGCGGCGGCCGATGCTTACGTTCTCGGACATCCGGCGTCGTCGTTATGGCACCGACCGGTAATAACCGCCTTTATTGATCAAACCTACGGACACCCGACCCGGATGCTCGGAGCTTTCTCTGATGCCGGGGAGTTCGTGGGGATCCTGGCACTGGTTCAGCTCAAGAGCAGGCTGTTCGGGAATTTCATTGTCTCCGTTCCTTACTTCAATTACGGCGGCCTACTGGCCGACAATCGAATGGTCGCGGAGGCTTTGATTGATGCGGCCAACCAGTGGCGGCACCAGAAATCGGCATCGCACCTGGAGTTAAGACACGTGCGGCACCTCGCTTTGGAGTTGCCACAACGTACGAACAAACTGAGCTTTTGGCTGCCTCTTCCCAAGACTGCCAGCGAGCTGTGGGGCAGCTTCAAGCCGAAACTGAGGGCCCAGATACGGCGCGGTGAGCGTGAAATGGTGTCGTTTACCTT
>JANXGZ010000103.1 GCA_024958995.1 Methylococcales bacterium
CTGTCCATTTCCGCCCGTGTCATCGGCAATTGCGGAGCCGAGCCAAAGCACTCTGCCCAGTATTTGCGGTATGAGAACAGGTTTTTGCTAGTTTTCGATAAGGCCATGTTGGAACTGCGAGGGAAGGAAGCCGGACTATTCTACCCTAAAACGGACAAAACATTGACCGTTCAGGGTAATTAACACGCTGAATTCTGAGAAAATTGTGGGTGCGTGGCTTGATCAAGAACGTAACTCACACCATGACAGACGGACTCAGGATCTCCATGCCGATTTACCGAATCGTTCGCCCGAATATTGGCGGGGATTCGGTAATCCGAGGCATCAAGGTCCCTACCCGACTAGACCCGAAACATCCTCGGGTTGAACGTCCTGAAGAAGACCGTTCCCTTCCGCTTTGCTAATGGAACCACCGGCAATAATACCGTGTCATTGCGAGGCGCGAGGACCCTTAAGCCGCACAGGGCCCTTGCCGGGATTAGCAACCCAGAGGACTATATTTTCTGGCCCCGGCGTTACAACTCAACGCCATCCCAGCCTCTATTAATCACTTTAAACTCCGGCAACCCTGCGGAGTTACGCTATTCCTTTCCGCCGCCAAGACCGCACAGTGTTTCCGTGGCTGCAGCACCGGCGAAAAGCACATCAACACCAACGGTGATGAATGAATAACCGGCCTCCATATAAGGCCTGACAGCCTCTGTGGTTACCCCGAAATAGCCCAGGCTGATGTTTTTCCGCTGGCAGCACTGGTATACCCTGTCGATGGCCGAAACCACTTCCGGGTCATTCAACTGACCGATCTTACCAAGGCTGGCCGAAAGATCGTAAGGACCAATTAGTATCGCATCCAGTCCGGGCAGGTCCGTAATTTCGTCAATCGCATCCACGGCATCGATATGTTCAGCTTGCAGGACAACCGCGACCTCGTTGTTTGCCTTCTCAACGTACTCGGAAAACCCGGCCCCATAGCGATGCGCCCGCCCCAGCCCGACCCCGCGAGTCCCTAGTGGTGGATACTTGCACGAATCGATCGCCGTTTTGGCCTGTTCGACCGAGTTGATCTGGGGAACAATGACCCCGGCTGCTCCGATGTCCAGCATTTTTTTGATCCAGACATCGTCGCTGCAAGGCACCCGGATCACGCACGGGCACCGGTCACCAGCCGCCTGCAAGAGGGACTGAGCAACGGCTGAATCGAAAGCGGCGTGCTCGCAATCGATAAAGAGCCAGTCGAAACCGACGTCTACCATGACCTCTACCATCTCTGGAGAAGGCAGTGTAATCATCGTTCCTATGAGCCTCTCGCCGCTGATCAGCTTCTGCCGAAACCCCATCTCATGATTTCCTCGAAGGATTGAGCCAAGGGCCGATTCTATCGACCGTACTGGTGGCAAGCAACCAGGGCCTGGTTATATTTTTTAAATTGGTTCAACTTCGCGTAAAATTACAGCCCCCAGTTCAGGAATCTTTCATGAGCAGAATTTTTCTTTTACCAGCAATCGTTTTCCTGACCATGCTGGCAGGAACCGCCCGTGCGCAAACACAGTGGAACCCGTCGGAACTGTCGGACCCGACCATCGAGAAGATCAAGCAGCAAAGCATCGTCTATCATCAGTGCCTGGAAGGGGAAATCGCCGGGTTTAGCCTGGCGGGAAACGACTCCAGGGATGCCGCAAACATTGTCCTGAAGAAATGTGAACCCGAACTCAGGGAAATACGGGCCGCGTTGACGAACGCGAATGTTCCAGCACCAGGTGCCGACCGATATCTACTTAGGAAACGCCACCAGGCCGCCAGAAAGGTTCTTCAATACATGATGTACGCCAAGAGCCGTGAACTCTCGAACTGAGGACTAAAAACATACGGACCCTAACTTGTAATCCACCTGGAAAAACCCCATTTCCCCGAATTCGCGGATGAACCGGAAAAAACAGCTCGGCTCCTCTTCACGAATCGAACGTGCCATCACCTAATAGTGGTCGGCAGGCCCGGAGAATCCCCGGGGAGCGGGTATTCAACAACATTACCGAGACACCCTTATGAAATTTGACTTCACCACCCTGCCAGAAACGCTGGATATCGTTCACATCGCGTTTGCGAGTCTCGCCGTATTCGAACTGATCCTGCTGGTTATCTTGTTGTGCCTGAGTGTTATCGGCCTGCTGCGAAAAAGCAATCGTGCGGCGGCACCTGCTGCAGTCGTACCCGAGCCGGTCGCTGAACAACCCACCGAACCAACACCTGCCCGACGTGAACCAGCAAAAACCATTACGCTGAGAGAAGCGACACCCGATGCGGCACTACAGTTGTTGGGACTTTTGCAGCAAGAAGCCCGCTTCGTCGATTTCATCGAGGAGGACATCCAGTCTTTCTCCGATGCGGATATCGGTGCAGCCGCCCGGATCGTACACGAAGGATGTCACAAGGTACTCCACAACCATTTTGAAATGGCGCCGGTACACAAGCAACGCGAGAATAGTCGGGTCACCATTCAGGCAGGCTTTGATCCCTCAAGCATACGCTTGAGCGGCAATATCGTCGGTAAACCGCCATTCAAGGGAACCCTAATTCATCGTGGCTGGAAAATTACCGACACCCGACT
>JANXGZ010000284.1 GCA_024958995.1 Methylococcales bacterium
GCCTTAAGGAGGCCAAAGAACTATGTGAAGACACCCCTCAAGTGCTGCTAAATGGGGTAAGCAAGAAATCCGCTCAGGAAGCGATAGATCGCCTTCAGGAAGCAGGTGCAAAAGCAACCCTAGAAACCAAGAAACGAACATCACCAAAAACAAAAAAGAAATCGCACAAACCGGCACCTGAAAAGAAACCCACGCCCATTAAAAAATCCAAAAAGAAAACCTACCAATCCCCTTCAGCCGATAAAACCATTATTATTGAGTATCTTAACTATGCCGGGGAACTAAAACAATTTATTGGCGACCCCAAGTCCATCGTTCGTAAAGGCAACCACTTTTCCATCCGGGTGGCCCCCAGCTTTAAACGCATTTCCTTAAACCGTTCCAAAACGCGCATACTCAAGGGAGTGTCTGCACCAGCCCAACTGCCGACCGAGCCTTTACCGGTACAAACCACGACTTCGGACACCTCCATCATCCAGTACACCAACTTTGAAGGGGTCAAAAAGGATTTCACCATCATCACTGGTGTAATTGATGACAAGGGTGACTTTGTGCGCGTACGGGTTTCGCCCACCTTCAAATACATCACACTCAAGCGTTCGCGCATTGGCAACCCTGAAGCGTTGTTTGATTCCAATAATACGGGGGCAACTGGAACTGCATCCGCTGAACCGGTTGCCGAACCACAACCGGTATCGGAACCAGAACCAGAACCAGAACCAGTGGCCGAACCTCAACCAGAAACTCCCGCCCAGCCACCAGGCACAGTAAATGTAGTGATCACCGGCTGTGGCCTGGCCACTTACGATGCCTCCAAAACCGTAAAGGAAATCCGGCCTGATTTGGGTACGTTTGATGTCTTTAATTTATTGCGTGATTTTCCCCAGACCATTGTCGAGAATGTCGAACCCGATAAAGCCGCTGCTTATAAAAAGCAACTTGAGGATGCCGGTTGCACCGTTGAGTTGAAGTAGGCCAGCCCTATACGGGCAGACAGATGGAAGAAGAAGAGCCACCGATTCTCGAGCCCACCGAAGATGTTGTCGGTGATAGATCAGGGAAGAAACTCCTCTACACCCGGAAGGATGGAATGTTGGGTTCCATTTTCTTTGACCCGAATTCAGTGCAACTCACCTCAACCCGGGCGGTCGTCAGCCCCTACGGCACCAATGAGGAATACGCCATTCTTTTGAAAAGAATCCTGAACCCGGAAGTATTAACCCGTGAGGTAAAACAATTCACTACAGCAGATGCAGAGGAGGAACCTCCTATTCTGGAGCCCAACCAATTCATTGTTGGCAGCAGATCAGGCAAGGAACTCCTCTATACCCGGAAGGACGGAAGCCGGGGAGTGATTTACTTCGACCCGAATTCAGTACAGCTCACACCAACACGGGCGGTTATCAGCCCTTATGGAACGGATGAAGAATACGCCATCCTGAGGAATAAAATCCTGAACCCGGAAGTGCTTGATGAGATTCGGGCTGTGCCTGACCCGCCCAAACCGTGGGCCTCAGCTGAGTTTGAGCCGGGTATGCGAGTTGTTATCGAGGAAGTCCCGCTCGATTCCTACGAGGCCGCGCAAATCATGCGCAAACTCAAACCGGATCTCGGTCCCTTCGAAATCCTGGAATCCCTGAAGTACAATCACGAAACAATCCTGCAGGGATATGACGAACCTCAGGCCAAGGATATCAAGGAAGACCTTGAAGACGCTGGCTGTACTGTATCTCTGCAATCGATTATTCCCGAAAGAGAACCCCAGCCTGGACCTCTTGTTGCTGAACCCGGCATTCAAATCGCCCGACCGCCGACCGAGACCGAGTTCGCCCTAATCCGCAATGCCAGGGATAACCAGTATGATTCAATCAAGGCCCTCGTTGAATCGGCTCCACTTGAGCTCAACGCAAGAGATCAGTCTGGCAGACCCCTGATTTTCAGAATGCGATCCCCGCAAATAGTGGGGCTTCTGATCGATCACGGAGCCGATATCCATGCCCGGGATATGCAGGGAAACACCATCCTGCATCAGGGCGCCATGCAGACAGATGTGTGCCAGATGCTGATTCAGTTTGGTGTTGATATTGATGCGCGCGGTGAAGACGGGCACACCCCACTTACCCGGGCCGCGCAGTTGAGATTGTATCCATTAACCAAGACCCTGGCTGAACAAGGAGCCGATATTCATTCCAAGAATGACCTTGGAGAAGTCGCACTTCAGCTGGCCGAAAGACATCAAGACAGTGAAGGGAATAAAATTGCAGACCTGCTTCGCCAATACGGTGCAGGACCCCAACCGGTCCCTCAAATTGGCCGTCCACCGACCGAGGAAGAGTTTGGAGAAATCCGTTGGGCCGACTTTGAGGACGCCACATCCAATTTTGACGAAATCAAGGCCCTGATTGAATCCGCTCCAGTCGATGTAAACGCTCGCGATAAATCCGGCATACCACTGGTAGGTGGTGTTCAGTCGCCCAGAATTCTAGGCTTACTGGTGGATCGAGGCGCGGACATTCATGCAAAAGGCTTGCATGGACGTTCCATTCTGCACGGCTTCAAAAAACACGGAGCTAACCTAAACCCGGATGTCTGCAAAATGTTGATTCAGTTTGGAGCTGATATTGATGCGCGGAGCGAACAGGGCCAAACCCCACTCATCCGTGCAGCCAAATCTGGAGAATATGAGGTGGCTAAAATCCTAATCGAAAGTGGGGCCGATATTCATGTGAGTCCGGAACATGGAAGAACGGCGCTGGAAGAAGCCCGAGACCATCGCTTTTATGGCGTCTCTACCTGGGAGAACAAAGCCCGGGACGGCTGTGCCAAAATAGCTGCCCTCCTGCACGAACAGAGTGCCGGAACTGAACCCTCTCTCAAAACCAAACGGCCACCAACTGAAGATGAATTCTATGAAATCCGATGTGCTGAAAACCCGGAGGATTTTTTTAGAATCGACGAATTGTTCAAAACTGCCCAAATCGATATCAATGCGTGCGACCAATTGGGAAACCCAATTTTTTTCCAAGTTCGCTCCCCTGAAATATTAGGGCTTATGATGGACCAAGGTGTTGATATTCACTCGAACAAC
>JANXGZ010000240.1 GCA_024958995.1 Methylococcales bacterium
TGACCGCCGAAGTCGGCGAAGCCCAAGATACCCACTGGCAGAAGAAGCGCGAGCAACAAGGCCAATTTTCTCATGGTCGGCGCTTTACCGAAACCTGTCGGCCGACCATGGTTTCCAACTACCGGTGATTTGCAGGACTGAACTCATGGACAGCCGCTACCATGGCCTGCACATTGTCCGGATCGACCCCAGGAACAATACCGTGCCCCAGGTTGAATACATGGCCGGAACCCTTTCCGTATCGCTCCAAAGTCGTCTTGACCTTCTCCCGGATGATCGCTGGCTCAGCAAACAGCACCATGGGATCCATATTTCCCTGCAAAGCGACCCGGTTGCCGACGCGTCGCCTTGCCAGGCCAAGGTCCGTGGTCCAATCAAGGCCCAAAGCTGAATACCCGCTATCCGCCATCGCCTCCAGCCACTGACCGCCCCCCTTGGTAAAAAAGATCGCAGGGATCTGATGACCTTCTTCCGGATCAAGATGCAGGCGTTCGCGAACACTTCTCGCATAGGCCAACGAAAACATCAGGTAATCCTCAGCGGATAGGTTTCCACCCCAGGTATCAAAGATCATCACCGCCTCGGCTCCCGCGGCAATCTGAGCATTGAGGTACAAAGCAACAGTATCGGCTAGTTTCTCCAACAGGGCATGCATGCTCCGAGGATCGCTGTACATCCAGCGTTTTATTTTCTCGAAACTGCGGCTACTGCCTCCCTCAACCATGTAGGTTGCAAGAGTCCACGGGCTGCCTGAAAAACCAATCAACGGCACCTCTCCGTTCAAGTTCTTCCTGATCAGCCGCACCGCGTCCATGACATAACGCAATTCGCTCTCCGGATCCGGAACAGGTAGAGAATTCACTTCGGCTGCCGTATTCAGCGGACGTTCAAACTTCGGTCCTTCATTTTCCACAAAATGAAGTCCGAGCCCCATCGCATCGGGAATGGTCAGGATATCTGAAAACAGAATGGCGGCATCGAAGTTGAAACGCCGCAAAGGCTGCAAAGCCACTTCACAGGCAAGCTCCGGGTTCCTGCACAGGTTCATGAAACTGCCTGCTTCCGCGCGCAAAGCACGATATTCCGGTAAATAGCGGCCTGCCTGACGCATCATCCAGACCGGCGTTCGCTGAACGGGACGACGCAGCAAAGCGTCGATAAAACAATGAGATTTCGTAGCCAGCATTGGTTCGAAAAAGGCAGGGTTAGGCAGCTGAGGCTGAGAATCTTACCGGCCCGGCAACCGGGAAACAACAAATAGTGACGGATACATCAAAACCTGCACCCGAGTCGTCCGAAGAATCGGCGATGAATCACAGAGGCTGTGATCCTGTTTCTCTCAGCTTCGTCCATACTCATTCAGGGTTGCTTCCAGTTGAGGCTGGCCAACCCCGCAGGGCAGTGCCGCTGTTCCAATTTTCTCTAGAAGAATCAGCCGGATAGCGCCATCGATATTCTTCTTGTCCACGGCCATGGTTTCAAGAAACCGGTCCGCATCCATCTCCACGGGAGGCTTCACCGGCAATTTCGCGCTTCGCAAGAGGCAGACGATTCGATCAACCTCTGCCTGTTCAAGCCGTCCCGTTGCGCACGACAAATGAGCAGCCTGGCACATGCCGATCGCTACTGCCTCGCCATGCAGGTAACGGCCGTATCCCATCCCCGCTTCAATGGCATGGCCAAAAGTATGACCCAGATTAAGAATTGCCCGCACACCGGATTCGAGTTCATCTTCAGAGACCACCTGCGCCTTGTTCAAACAGGAACGGTGAATAGCGAAAGCAAGGGCTTGCGGATCCCTTGCCAGCAACCGTTCCATGTTTTTTTCCAGCCAGTCGAAAAACTCCCTGTCCCGAATCAAACCGTATTTCACGACTTCTGCGATTCCCGCTGCGAGCTCCCTTTGTTCAAGAGTATTGAGCACCGTGGTGTCTGCAATCACGCAGTTTGGCTGGTAGAAGGCACCGATCATGTTCTTTCCGCGCGGATGGTTTACCCCGGTCTTTCCCCCAACTGATGAATCGACCTGGGCTAGAAGGGTTGTTGGAATCTGTATGAAAGCGATTCCCCTCTGGAAGCACGCCGCTGCAAAGCCAACAAGATCTCCTATCACTCCACCGCCCAGTGCAATCAGGGTCGAATTTCGGCCAAAGCGGTATTCCATCAGGGCATCGAAGATTCGCTCCTCGGTGGCCAGGTTCTTGAACTGTTCGCCATCCGGAAGCACAAGTGTCCGGACCTTCAGTCCGCCGAGTTGCTGTACCACTCTTTCCAGGTACAGTGGGCCGACCGTCACGTTGGTGACCACCATAACCTGGGTGGATTTGACATGAGATTTGATCAGGCCTGGCTGGCTGAGAAGGTCCGGCCCTATATAAATTGGGTAACTGCGATCACCCAGATCCACCGTCAGAGTTTGTTTCATCAATGGTTATTACTGGAAGATTGAAAAACTTCGACAATCTGTTTGACTGCTATCCGGCTCGACAGGTTGCCCGTATTCACAATGAAGTCTGCACAGGATTCGTAAAGCGGGGCCCGGACCACCATGAGGCTTTCAATCTTGGCTCGGGGGTTACCCTTGTTCAGCAACGGCCGGTGATTATCCCATGCCGTACGTTGAAGTAGGCGATTAACCGAACACTGCAAATAAACGACAAAGCCATTTTCACTCAGTAATTGTCTGCTTTCCTTGGCCAAAATAGAACCGCCCCCTGTTGCCATGACAATCGGAGATAACCGGATCAGTTCAGCGATCATGGCACTTTCCCGCTTTCTAAATCCACCTTCTCCTTCGTATTCGAAGATCATTGGAATATCAACGCCGGTTCTGGATTCTATTTCCAAGTCGCTGTCATAGAAATCGACCGAAAGGTACTTGGCGATCTGACGACCCACCGTGGTCTTGCCAGACCCCATAGGACCAATCAGGTATATATTGCGAGAATCCTTCATCGATCTCATTACTATCCGGAAACCTGATGGATTTTATCACGATACAAGTCCAGACATCGTTCCCACATTTCAAACCCGGATCGAACACAAACGATTCAACGGTACGGATTTCTGGTAACGCTTCGATTGCAGTTTTTTTACGTGCTTTGACCATTCGGGCGTAATCAACAAGATCCAGCGCATCATCATGTTTTCAAGGGCAAAAACAGTCCCGTTGCCAACGGCAATAATCCGCAGTACAAAGCCCTCCCTGTACTCCTACGATCCCTTTCAAACCCGATCATTTTCACATTCTTGGTTTTTGTTGTCATAACTGGCAGTTTGCTGTTCGAATTCGTCCAGATAGCGATATGTTCTAACCACCGCTTCCATCTCCAGAGGCACAGTGACATCCTTGAAAGCAACGATCTGCATATCATGGATAGTGACGATTCTCGGTAACGCCGCCAAGCCACTCACAAAAACGCCAAACCCATCGCAACTGCCAACCACACGAAGATTGATCGGAATTTCCGCGTAGAAATCTCCGATCACTTCCTCCCCAGGCCGGAACGATTCGAACTCCAGACTTCTTATCAGGCCAGTTTGTGAAACATCGATCAGAAGGTTTGCGATCTCGGTCTTATCCGGCAATTGCCGCAACATGCCACAAAATACCCTCTCGATCGCATCAAGCTGAGTTTTGTAGGACTCAAGGTTTACCACTTTTTGCTGTTTTCTCTCGAAGATTTTCTTGA
>JANXGZ010000083.1 GCA_024958995.1 Methylococcales bacterium
AGCATCCAGACGATGGTTACATTCAGCCGGCAGATCTGACACAGGCTCTGGCGATCGGAGCCCGTAATCTAGGCGCTGAGATCTATCGAAATACTACGGTTATAGGCATTAAGGCGACGAAAGATGGTAAATGGTGCGTCGAAACCGACCAGGGGGAAATCGTTTGTCAGCACGTGGTGTCGGCCAGCGGTAATTTTGCCCGTAAGACCGGAGCGATGGTCGGTCTTGATGTTCCGGTCATACCGGTTGAGCATCAGTTTATCGTCACCGAACCTCATCCTGACATTGTTGCACGTCAAAAAGAAGGGTTACCGGAAATGGGAGTACTGCGTGATTCAGACGCCTCCTTTTACATTCGGGAGGAAAATGGTGGTCTGCTGTTGGGTCCGTACGAGAAAGGAGCGCCCTGCTGCTATGTTGATGGCCCGTCTGAGGGGGCGGAATATGAATTGTTCGATTCTGATCTGGATCGGCTTGAGCCGCATATCGATGCAGCGATACACCGAGTCCCAATCTTCGGCGAAGTTGGTGTCAAACAAGTCTATAACGGCGCTATTTGTTATACGCCCGACGGCAGTCCGATCATCGGACCTGCATGGGGTCTAAAAAATTTCTGGTTGAATGAAGGCCATAGTTTTGGTATCACGGCAGCTGGTGGTGCTGGATGGCAGATCGCCGAGTGGATTGTTAATGGAGAGCCGACGATCGACATGATGGGTGTTGATCCTCGCCGATTTGGTCCTTATGCATCGAAGGGATACCTCAAGACCAAGAATGAAGAGGCCTATTCGATGGTCTTCACCATTCATTACCCCGATGAGGAGCGGCCGGCTGGACGACCCCTAAAACGTTCGCCTTGTTACGATCGGATGCTGGAAAAGGGGGCAGTATTTGGTTCGACGTTTGGTTGGGAGCGCCCAAATTGGTTTGCCCCTTCGGGATATGGCCTTTCTACGGCGGAATTGGCGAAACCCGATACGCTGCTTAGCGGGAACCATGCCCCGGTCGCGCTTGGTCAGAAAGTGAGAGAGAAATGGAGTTTTCGGCGTAGTAATTATTTTGAGTTTGTTGGTAAGGAGTGCCGCCATGTACACGAGAAAGTCGGGATTCTCGACATGTCAGCATTCTCGAAGTTCATGGTGGACGGCCGTGGCTCGGCAAGCTGGCTTGATTCGTTGTTGGCAAATCGAATTCCCCGCAAAATCGGCCGCATCGGGCTTTGCCATCTACTGACGTCCCTCGGTGGGGTTCGTTCAGAGTTCACGGTATACCGCCTGGCTGAAGATCGTTTCTACCTGGTTTCTGCGGGCATGCTTGAGCGGCACGATTGGGATTACTTGACAAAAGCTCTTCCTGTGGATGGCAGGGTTCAGTTACGCAAAGTTACGAGCCAATACGGTGTTCTGGTTGTGGCCGGTCCAAATTCACGCAGCCTGTTACAGAGATTGACGGATAGGGATTTATCCAACGAGGCTTTTCCGTGGTTGTCGGGGCAGCCCGTTAATATCGGTGCGGCTGACGCGCATGCCATTCGAGTCAATTTCGTCGGTGAGCTGGGGTGGGAGTTGCACCATCCTATTGAGACCCAAAATTACATTTTTGACAGGCTCTTTGAAGCGGGTGAGGAATTTGACCTGAAACCTTTTGGCATCCGAGCCATGGATTCCTTGCGGCTGGAGAAGTCCTACCGACTGATTCCTCGAGAGCTATCAGTAGAATATGCCGCTTTAGAGTCCGGTCTGGAGCGGTTCGTATCATGGGATAAGGATGATTTCGTGGGTAAAGCGGGACTCGATGCATGGCGGAATCGCGGGTTTCGGTGGCAATTCGTTACCCTGGAAATTTCGGGTATCAATGATGTCGATGCACGCGGTTCGGAACCGATCTACGACGGCGCGGAACTGATCGGACGTTGTACTTCGGGCGGCTACGGTTGGCGTGTCGGGAAGTCGTTAGCGCTTGGTATGATTCACCCTGGGCGAGCGGGCTTGGGCAACCAGTGGGAGGTTGAAATACTGGGCGAACGTTTCTCTGCCACGGTAATACCGGAGTCGCCCTTTGATCCCCAGCATCAGAGGCTTCGAGGCTAGTGGGTTTCCTGCCCCCTTAGGGCATCTAGTTGGGTGGCAGGG
>JANXGZ010000022.1 GCA_024958995.1 Methylococcales bacterium
TGCCATGCATCCCTCCCAAACGCAAGCGCGGAATCCGATTCCCTCCCAATCCAAGACCTTTCCATAAGCGAACTCGGCCATTGCGTACAACTGTTGCTGAAACTTTTCTGCCTTCAATCTTCTGCTGTTGCCGTATAGCAGAGCCGCCAGAATCTCCGCTTGAACCCGAACCAGGCGGCCTATACAGTAACCCTTGGCGCCAAGGGTCAACGTTACTAAACTAACCAGTATGCAGACTGATTTGTTTTTTTCCACAGGAGGCAGTGCATAAAGGCCTAATTCATTGTCAGCATTGAACCTGTAGTGCAATGCCTCTGCTGACAGGATGAATTGGTCGAAAACCAGCAACAAAACGCTGAAACAAAGTCAGGAGACCCTAAGGGGTCGCTAAACGAACATCCACGAAGTCCCTTTCGATTGCTTACCGAATGAGTCATCGCCACCCCATTGTCATCAATTGGTCACCTTTGTGCTCCCTAATCATATAGCCGAACCAAAGGATAAGGAGGTAACCAGATGCCCACCAAACGTATCCTGATCGTCGATGATGAAGCCGCGATCCGGGAAATGCTCCGACTGGCACTAGAAATGGCCGGGTATGAGTGCCTTGAAGCCGAAAATGCCCAACAGGCCCACGCCCAGGTGATCGATGAACAACCGGATCTCCTTCTGCTAGATTGGATGCTGCCGGGTACCAGTGGCATCGAACTGGCTCGCAGGCTGAAGAAAGACAGCCTGTCAGTGGATCTCCCCATCATTATGCTGACCGCCAGGAGTGAAGAACACCACAAGATTCTGGGCCTAGAAGTCGGTGCCGATGACTATATCACCAAGCCTTTTTCAACGAGAGAACTGGTGGCTCGGATTAACGCAGTGCTTCGAAGAACGTCCTCCCTCACCGAAGAACAATACCTCAGCGTCGACGGCTTGATCCTGGATCCCGTTTCTCATCGGATCACCGCCCGAGGCCAAACCCTGGAGGTCGGCCCTACTGAGTTTAAACTGCTGCTGTTCTTCATGGCGCACCCGGAACGTGCCTTTAGCCGAGACCAATTGCTGGACCGCGTTTGGGGCGGCAATGTCTATATCGAGGAACGCACGGTGGACGTCCATATCCGCCGACTGCGAAAAGCTCTAGGGGACGCCTACGCGCCACTGATCCAAACGGTACGAGGGACCGGATACCGATTCTCTCCGAACATTACCCTTTAACACAATGCCCTTTTTTTACTTCAAAGCCATTCTCCTATGCCTAATTGTCGGTTCCTTGCTGGGCATTCTGTTCAACTCTCTGGCCTGGGGTGTAGTGCTGGTACTCGGCGGGCTGCTGGGATGGCATTACCATCAGCTTAACCAACTGAGCCAGTGGCTGGAACAGAACTCTGATTCCGAGATGCCGGAAGGGTTCGGAGTTTGGAGCAATATCTTCAACGATATCGACCGCCTACAGACGCGTCACGCACAATCCCAGGCCCAGTTGAAGGCCATTTTTAGGCGAATGCAAAAGTCCAGCACTGCCCTAAAGGAAGGGGTGGTGATGCTCGACGCTCAAGGCAATCTGGATTGGTGGAACGCCGCCGCCAAGAGGCTATTGGGCTTAAAACGCTCAGAGAATCAAGGGGATGTTATCACCGACTTGATAAGCCATCCCCGCTTTTCCCGCTATTTCCTCAATCGCAACTACACCGACCCCTTGGAACTACCCTCGCCGCTGAATCGGAATATCTCACTACAAATCAGTATCACCGAAATCGGCAAAAACGACCGTCTGTTGATCGTCCGGGATATCACACTACTGCACAAGCTGGAGGTAATGCGCCAGGACTTCATCGGCAACGTATCACACGAGATCAAGACTCCACTGACGGTGATTCAAGGCTATCTGGAAGCCTTTCTGGAGCAGACGGCTCACTTGCAGGGACCCATGCAGAAAGGCATGGAGGAGATGTTATATCAGGCCAAGCGCATGGACAATCTGGTCAACGACCTGCTGATGCTATCGCGGCTAGAGATCGACAGCCAGCGAGAGAATGAAACCCAGATCGATCTGAACCAACTGCTATCGAATATCCAAAAGGACGCCAAGGATCTAGCGCAGCAACAAAATAAGCGCCAGGAAATTTTCCTGGACATCAACCAGCCAGCTACGATAATCGGTTCCGAGAAGGAAATTTTCAGTGCATTTTCAAACCTGGCTTACAATGCAGTGAGGTACACGCCCGATGGAGGAAAAATAGAATTCAGATGGTGGGCCGACAAAAAAGGAGGCCATTTCTCGGTAATCGACGATGGAATCGGTATTGCCTCCCAACATCTTACACGTCTGACCGAACGCTTCTATCGTGTAGATGACAGCCGTTCCACGGCCAGCGGCGGCACCGGACTGGGCCTAGCCATTGTCAAACACGTACTGTTGCGCCATGACGCCAGTCTGGAAATCCACAGTTGTCCTGGCAAAGGCAGCACCTTCAGCTGTCATTTCCCCAAGCGATTGACCACCGATGAGATCCAAAGTGGGCAGAAAGAAGCCTGATATCGTTCGTGACTATCCTCTACCCCTCCGACGAGAACGATGAATGCGATCTCGTCGGATTGCTTCCAACAACGCGAACACTGATCACCTTATCACTGTTTAGCAGGCCTTCGGTAAAACCCTTGAACCGCTTCGATGCCAAAGGAGCGGTGATAGATATCCGGCATTAATGGCCAAGGATCCATCTCAACAACGCATCTTGCACCTTGTTTCCTGACTCATAATCGACCGATGGGTGGTTCACAAGAAGAGCTACCAGGTACCGGTTACCTTCATCGCTGGTCACGTAACCGGCCATGGACCGAACGTGATCTAATAATCCCGTTTTAATCCGTACCCGGCCGGCCGGCTTTTCCTTTTTCAGCCGTTTCTCCATGGTTCCGTCGATCGACGCAATGGGAAGCGAAGACAGGAATTCAGGCCGGTAGCTACTCTGCCAGCCCTTCTCTAGCAAGTGGATTAAGCCGTTTGCTGATACACGACAGATACGGGAGAGACCCGAACCATTTTCGAGGATAAGCATTGGCATATCCACACCCGCAGACTGAAGCCACCGTTCAATCTCTAGTATCCCGTTGCCCGGTGAACCTGTCTTTCCATAGATTTCACTTCCCAGCGTCATTAATAATTGCCGGGCCATAGTATTGTTACTGAACTTATTAATCCCAGTGATCACTTCCCTCAGCGGCTTGGAGCCCCCTTCGAAAAATTCTCGTGCGCCTTCAGGTACCGGACCATGCAGTAAGCTTCCTTCAAACCCACCGCCCAATTCTTCCCAGCCTGCCCTGAACACGCCGTAGGTATAATCAAGGTTGGACAAAAATGCGCGTGTAAATTCCAGATCCCCACAAACTCGCGAATAGTTGCCGCGAAAACTTACTTGAACACCTTTTGCACTCTGGTCGATCGTATAGTCCCATCCGGCGAAGTCTCCGAGACATTCTTTTTCTGTCACCCGGATCCTATTCAGGATTTCAAGATTCGATGCCTCCGGTTCAGCCGCCACGCTGAGGCCCTTTTCATTCGGTGTCAAACTAAACCGCGTGGCAGAAAAGTTCACCATTGCCGCGCTGGGGATGACGTTGTAGCTGCGATACGGCTCGTCATCAAAGCGTCCCCGGTCAAACTGATCTGGAGCAAACAGTGAATCATCGATGATCAGATCTCCGGAAATATTCAGGATGCCCCGGCCCCTTAATGTTCGCAGGTGCTGAAAGAAGATTTCTGTTACCAGGTAGGGATCTCCTCCACCCTGAATAATCAGGTTCCCTTTCAACTCCCCCTGGTCCAATATTCCATCAATCAGGTAACGTGTGTTCCACTCGTGAGTGGGACCAAGTAATTCAAGTGCAGCCAGGGTTGTCACCAGCTTGATGACCGATCCGGGGTTTCTGGCCACGGAGGGATTCAGGCTAAGCACTGGTTGGGACTGATCGACCCGCTTCAATATCAGACTGACGGCATTCATCGGTATGCCATATTGTTTCAGAGCGCCGATGACTTCTACCGGCAGAGATGTTGTCGTTGCCTGTACGGGGGGCGCTGGATAGAACAACCCGATGAGCAGCACAAAGACCCGGATGACCGGTAGACGTTGCCACTGAAATAATCGTGAATGCATCGCAAAAATTTCCTTTTGAATCCTATTCTCGGCCCGGTTCTTCGCGGTTCCCACACAAAGTCCGGTTGCCGACGTGTCCGGCAACCGGATCCCATGGATGGTGTACAGAATCGGAAATGGGAGTCTGCATCTCGAACTCTCTTTTGGCTCACTCAGCCATTACCGCCCACTCACAGTCTACGGATTGTCCACCTATCATGAAAGTCCTATACTCAAACCATGATGGCTTGCGCAAGCCTAAGAAAAGAATGAAGAAACCATGTTTTATCGCGCTCAGCAAGAAATCACGATCCTGGCCATTCGAAAGATTGAAGCATCATTCTCCCAGTGAAAACAGAAGTCCAGATCAAAAACGGTATTCCGGTTTGTTGGTAATGCGCCATTGCCTGGCTCTTTCCCTGTTACTTAGCATGTCCTCAGCACCGGCCGCCCAGCAAGCCTCCTGCTCCTCGGAAACTGCTACCCGGCATTTCCAACAGGGATACGCTGCCCAGCAGGCCGGTCACTTTGCAACCGCGCTTGAACGCTATGCCAATTGCCTCGACGCAGATAAAACCTGCATTGCCTGCAACTACGAAATAGGCTGGAGTTACTGGAGTCAGGGTCTTTGGGCAAAAACAGTTTCCGCCTGGAAACGAACTCTGAAACTGGACCCCGAACACCAGAATGCCCGCACATGGCTTATCCTGGCCCTGCAGAACGCCGAAACCGCGAAGCTCCGCGATTCCGGAACGCTCAGAGTTCCGATCGGAACGGCCAGTAAGCCGGCCCAAGCGCCGGTCCATCTCAGGCTGGTCGCCCGATTCCAGAATTACACGGTGAACCCCAAGTCATCCGACGACCATTACGATACAGATATTTCTTCACCGAAATCTATCCGCTTTACCCCCACCGGAAACAAAGCTTACGTCAATTCCCTAGAAGGCTTTAGAACGGTTGTTTATGATCCTTCGACTCTGAAGAAAATCGGCACCGTGAGACACCACTTTGGCAAGGCGCAGGGAGGCCTATTTAATGACCAAGCATCGGTGTTCAACTACGTATTTCATCACTATCCGGCGTCGGGGAATGTCAATCACTTCAACGGCAAGCCAGTGGAAAGCGAGTTGTCCCACGGAGGACGATACCTGTGGGTACCGTATTATCGCCGTGACTATGACCCGGAAGCGACCTCGCCATCGGCGGTTGCCGTAATCGACACCAACAATGACAAGATCGTCCGGGTCTTGCCGACAGGCCCTATCCCCAAGTACGTGGAAGCGTCACCGGACAACAACTGGCTGGCCGTAACCCACTGGGCAGACAACAGCATTGGATTGATCGACATCAGTGCAAAAGATCCGTCTCTATTTACCTACCGGCCTGATCGCCTGGTCGTCGAACAACTGCTGTCACAGACTGGACGGGAAGAAAAAAACAGGGATCGATCCTGCGGATATTGCCTGAGGGGAACGGTATTTAGTCCAGATTCAAAAACGCTCCTGGTCGCTCGAATGAGGGGTGGCGGGATTGCAGGCTTCGATGTCGAAAGTGGAGCCTATCTCGGTACAGTACTGGGGATGAAACCCACACCGAGACATCTGTTATTGTCGCATGATGGCACGACTCTCTACGTGAGCAGCAATATCTCGGGATATGTCTCGCGTATTCCTCTCGCATTGGTGGTTGAATCCCTTGCCAGCGCTAATGGAAAACAGATCGATATCAGAGGCTGGAAATCAGTCCATGTCGGTCAAGGAGCGCGAACAATTGACCAGGGACCATCGGGACGTTATTTGTTTACCGCTGTTAACGGAAGTTCCGAGGTGGTTGTCGTCGATACGGAAACAATGGAGATTATAACGCGGGTCCGAACTGACAGTTACACGGTTGGCCTGGCGGTTTCACCGGACGGTCGACAGGTGTGGACTACCTCCCAAGGCAGAGACAGAAAGGGCGGCAACTCTGTTTGCATCTATGAAATCACTTTTCGAGACAACAACAAGGATGAACCCCAAATAGCCGGCTAAGCCACTCAACCGTCCGGCTTAAATAAACAGGTACAAGAGCCCATCGCAGCAGGAATTCGGAACGTCAGAAACAAAAGGGGCCTGCACATTCCTGTGCAGGCCCCTTTTTGGCCGAAGAAAGTTCCTTTTTAGCCGTTTAGCTGCTTCAGAACCGCCTCAAGGGAGTCCTTCGCGTCACCAAACAGCATCCTGGTATTGTCCTTAACGAATAGCGGATTTCCAATACCGGCATACCCGGATGCCATACTCCGTTTCAGAACGATGGTCGTTGCGCCTTTCCAGCACTCCAGAACCGGCATTCCCGCAATCGGGCTGTTCGGATCTTCCAGTGCAGACGGGTTAACGATGTCGTTCGCACCAACCACCATAGTGACATCGACTTTCGGAAAATCGTCGTTGATTTCATCCATTTCAAAAACGATGTCGTACGGCACCTTGGCTTCTGCAAGCAAGACGTTCATATGTCCAGGCATACGGCCAGCGACCGGATGAATCCCGAAACGGACGTTAACTCCCTTGTCTTTCAAAGTCTTGGTGATTTCCTTAACAGTGTGCTGTGCCTGGGCAACGGCCATACCGTAACCCGGAATAAACATGACCTCCTTCGCAGAATTCAGCAGGTCAGCCGTGTCGTCGGAATCGATCGAGGTCACATCACCCGTGATTTCCATTGCAGCGCCACCACCGGAAGATGCTGAATCTGTTCCGAATCCACCAGCGATCACTGCAATGAACTTGCGGTTCATTGCTCGGCACATGATGAAACTCAGGATAGCACCACTACTTCCGACCAGTGCCCCGGTCACAATCAGCAGATCGTTTGACAACATGAACCCGGTTGCAGCAGCAGCCCAGCCCGAATAACTATTCAGCATCGACACCACGACAGGCATGTCCGCTCCGCCGATGGCCATCACCATGTGAACCCCAAATGCAAGCGCAATCAAGGTCATTAATATTAACGGCAGGGTGCCGGCACCTTCTGCGGCACCGTCCAAGAACAAGCTACCGAGCCAGATTGTAGTAATCAGAAGGCCCAGATTGAGCCAGTGTCGACCAGGTATCATGACCGGCGTCCCGCTAAGTTTTCCGCTTAACTTCGCGAAAGCAATGACAGATCCGGAAAAGGTTATTGCACCGATTAAGACCCCAACATAGATCTCAACCTCGTGGATCGATTTCTCGATACCGACCAATTCCACGGTCGGATCCATGAAAGTCGCATAACCCACAAATACCGCCGCCATACCAACCAGGCTGTGTAGAATAGCAACCAGTTCCGGCATCTGAGTCATTTCGACTTTCTTTGCCAGAACGTAGCCAACACCGCCGCCTACGAGCATCGCGGTCACAACAATGAAATACGAAGTCACGGCATCGCTCATGATGGTCGCCAATACCGCGATGGCCATCCCGATCATGCCGTAAACGTTACCCCTTCGGGCTGTTTCCTGATTACTCAGGCCCCCAAGCGCAAGAATAAAAAGGATCGTTGCGCCAATATATGAAACTGTAACTAATCCACTTGACATCGTTTAATCCTCTTTTAATCTTTTCTGAACATTTCCAGCATTCGCCGAGTCACGGCAAAACCACCGGTAATATTCACTGCGGTAATCATTATTGCCAATCCGGCAAGCAATGTTATGCCAAAGCCCGGAGACGAAATCTGGATCAGTGCACCGATCACGATAATACTGCTGATCGCGTTAGTAACACTCATCAGCGGAGTATGCAGCGACGCACTTACATTCCAGATCACCATATAGCCGATGAAACAGGCCAGAACAAATACGGTAAAGTGAGACAGGAATGACGCCGGAGCGCCGTTTCCGATCACCCAGAACATTAGGCCCCCCAATAAAAGTGGCAGGGTCTTCCTGACCGGTTCCGGAATCAGAGATTTTTTCGGCTCTGCGACTACAGGGTCCGGAGCAGGTGCGGCAGGTGCAGCAGGTGCAGCTGACAGCTTTGGTGCTGGCGGTGGCCAAGTGATTTCACCTTCCTTGATCACGGTCGTTCCACGAACGACTTCATCCTCGAAATCGACGGCCCATTCACCGTTCTTTTCTGCCGTCATATCAGTGAGCAGATGACGAATGTTTGTTCCGTACAACTGGCTCGCCTGGGTCGCCAGACGGCTCGGCAAATCGGTATAGCCAATGATGGTCACGCCATGGGCAGTTGCGACTTCGCCCGGTTGGGTCAACTCGCAGTTACCGCCCTGCTCCGCCGCTAGGTCAACGACCACGCTCCCGAGCTTCATGGATTTAACCATTTCCGTGGTAATCAATTTAGGAGCAGGTCGGCCAGGAATCAGGGCGGTCGTGATGATAATATCAACTTCCCTCGCCTGCTCGGCAAACAGAGCCATTTCCGCTTCGATGAATTCCTTACTCATCACCTTCGCGTAACCACCCTCCCCGGTTCCGTCTTCTTCGAACTCAAGCTCGAGAAACTCGGCATCCATACTTTCGATTTGTTCCTTTACTTCCGGACGCGTATCAAAGGCTCTAACGATGGCACCTAGGCTCTTCGCGGTACCGATCGCGGAAAGTCCCGCTACTCCCGCACCAATCACCATTACCTTTGCAGGAGGCACCTTGCCGGCAGCGGTAATCTGGCCGGTAAAGAAACGTCCGAAATGTTGTGAAGCTTCGATGACCGCACGGTAGCCGGCAATATTGGCCATGGAACTTAGGGCATCTAATTTCTGTGCACGGGAAATTCTCGGAACGCTATCCATAGCAAGGACCGTGGCTTTTCTATCAGCCAGTTGACTCATTAATTCTTCGTTCTGGGCCGGCCAAATAAAGCTGATCAGGTTGCCCCCTTCTTTGAGTAAGCCAACTTCCTTCTCTTCTGGCGGACGTACCTTGGCAACGATATCCGATTTTGCCCACAGTGTTTTTGCGTCCTTGACGATTTCGACACCAGCCTCGGCAAAGTCTTCGTCAGAATAATTGGCCTTCGTTCCAGCCCCTTTTTGAATCAGGACTTCGTAGCCAAGCTTCTGCAGTCTCCCTGCGACCTCGGGTGTCGTCGCAACACGCTTTTCGCCGCGGTGGATCTCTTTGGGTATTCCAATTTTCATTGTAAGTTTCCACTCCCCTCTTAAAAATTGCGTCCCGACCAGGTGGCCGTTCAAACTACACGACCGATTACTCGGGACAGTTCATTGTTACCACTGGGAACCTTCCGGCCCCGTTTGCAAAACCCTGAGGGTTCTGCATTCCAGCAATCATCCCATATTGCTTTGAATCGGCTTCAATACCCGAAGCGTGAAAGGTCTATCAAAGCGGTCAACCAACCGCCGCGGACACCGTAATTTGGACAAAATCCGAATGCAGTACGAACCTTCCAGAATGCTCTTCTCCAAGAAGTCGGCACACAGGACAATGCGTAGTTCCGATTTTAAAGTAACGTTACCGGATCG
>JANXGZ010000283.1 GCA_024958995.1 Methylococcales bacterium
CCAAGATGAGGCTATTGCCGGTTACCGGGATTTCATAAGTCTCAAGCCCGATCAAGGCGAGGGCTATTGGAGCCTGGCGAATCTTAAAACCTATCGTTTGAGCGGCGAGGATATCCGGGAGATTGAATCCAGGCTCACAAAGGATGATCTCACGGATCAATCAGCGGTTAACTTTTTATTTGCCCTAGCGAAAACTTACGAAGATCAAAGTAATTTCGACCGCGCCTGGGATTACTACAGTCAGGGCAACAAGAAACAGCGCATGATCGAGCAATATGACCCGGTACAGACTGAGGTGACGAACGACTCGATTATTTCAGTGTTCGATCAGCAGTTTCTTGACAACAACGCCGGACTCGGGAATCCGGATCCGGCGCCGATTTTCGTCGTCGGATTGCCGCGCTCGGGATCAACCCTGATCGAGCAGATATTGGCCAGCCACAGCCAGGTCGAAGGGACCTCGGAATTACCTTATCTGGGCAGGGTGGTGACCTCGCTCAACAGGAACCGCGCAGACGGTATCAATTACCCTAAGGCGACCCGCGAACTTGGCGAAAAGCAGTTCAAGGCTTTGGGGCAGGATTACCTTGACCTCGCCGAGCTTCATCGCACGGAAAAAAAACCACGTTTTATTGACAAGATGCCAAACAATATTCCCAGCATCGGTTTTCTGCACCTCATTCTGCCGAATGCGAAAATTATTGACGCGCGTCGTTATCCCCTGGATTCATGCTTCAGTTGTTATCGACAGCTGTTTGCCAGGGGCCAGACCTTTACCTACGATCTGACCGATATCGGCGAGTATTTTCTGCAGTACCAACGCATGATGGATCATTGGCATGAAGTGCTGCCGGGGCGAGTGCTGACCGTTCAGTATGAAGATATGGTGACGGATTTCGACAACCAGGTTCGGCGACTTCTCGAGTATTGTGAACTCCGGTGGGAGGATGCCTGTATTAACTTTCACCAAACCGAACGTCCCATTCGGACGGCAAGTTCGGAACAGGTGCGTCAGCCAATTTATAGCAAATCGATTAATTACTGGAAAAATTATGAGCAGTACCTTGGCGAGCTGGTTGAGGTCCTCGACCCGGTGCTGCCGCGCTACGCGCAATACGAAAGCATAAATAAAACCGACTGAGTTGGGCTCATCAATTTAATCCAGCGGGTAAGGCCAGACTTCCAGGCCGTGGATAGCGTTTCTGATATCCATGGTCAGGTTGATACTGAGCGTGGTTTTCATGCTGTTCAGATCATGCAGTGTAATGGTCGACGGTGACGATCCAGCAGCAATAACACCGTCTTTGACCACGCACAACCCCCGGCCAAATGCTTGGCGAGCAATCCGTGAATCATCCAGATCGGTGTGGGTAAGCTGATCAGGATTGTAACGGGGAATTCGAAATAAGCGTTGCTTATCACGGGACTCGAAGCGCACGACATCCTTCTCCGAATCGTTGAACAACACGCCATCCGCATACGGTCTGGCATTGTGGACCCCCACCGGCAGCGTGGCGATCGCCTTGATTTGTTTTCCGGTGTAATGGAGTAGGCTTCCGGTTCCACGCCCACTGATGTACATCCCTTTCTCCAGGCAATGCACATTGTTGATATGGAGTTCATTTCCCGGGGACGGTCCCTGATTGCCATCCGGATGAAAAGGGCTGCCGAGGTAGCCGTCAGGTGTTTTGGTAATATGCAATCCCCATGAAAATTGCAGCTTGTCCAAGTCAAAGCCAATGACGGAATCGTAGCCAGTGGATGTGAGGTACAGGCGTCTCTTGTATCGGCTGATCTCGTGACAGTGTTTTAGATAGGGGGAGCGGTATGAGGTGACCGTTTCAAAGTCACGGTTGTAAACGAACAGTTCGTCACTTGCGGCAATGTAGATTTTGTCGCCATCCATTGCGATCCCACGCAGGCCCCGGTCCCAGCCACGGCCCTGCCAGTCAATCTTCGTCGTATTCCAATCCACGGGCTGCGCGACCCGCTGACGATCCAGGTCGATCAGAAAAATGCCGCCATGGCTCTCACCCTGTTTACTGCCC
>JANXGZ010000294.1 GCA_024958995.1 Methylococcales bacterium
GTATTTCACCCACGAGGGAATCGAGGCCAGCGGTATAGGAGGAGTTTTGCTTGGCTCTCAGGTCTATGTTGACCTGTCGGACAATGACGGTGGTTTCGAGATGCATCTGAGAGGGACGGTCAGTTCCGATTCTCTTGCCCGCAGATATTCCTCCGCGCTGATGCCTTTTGTCAAGGGCAGGACGGATTATCAGGTCGATTTTTTATTTCCCAAGCTGACAGAGAACCTTTATGCCGACATCAGCTTCTATTCCGACTTACAGGGAGTCACTGTCAGTCTGCCGCCACCTCTGCTGAAGTCGTCGGCTTTGCCGCGTGAACTCACGCTACGGACCCATCTGCAGCCTGGCAAGGAAATTTCGCTGGATCTCGTATACGGAGATATTGCCGAGGCGCGCTTTGTATTGGCGGCTAATGGCGATGAACTAGAGTTGGTCAAAGGGCGGATCGAGCTTGGCAGGGTTACGAATGAAAAAGGACCGATGGATGGCCTGGGCATTTACGCACGGCTTGAAAGTCTTGAATTCGATGTCTGGAACGACTTTTTCGATTCACTGGATAGCCCGTTAGAATCGGAGAATACAGGGCTCACGCTGGTCGATGTCCAGGTTGGAAGCCTTGTTCTTCCAAATGCGGACATGGGTCCGTTCAGTCTCCGGATGCGCCGCCTGCTCGGGGTGTGGGAAGGCTTCATGGAAAATCGATTTGCTAGCGGTCGCTTTGCCGTGAAAACCGACCACGGTGAAATTGCGGGCTTGGATATGGATCTTGATTATCTGCGGATTCCGGAGAAGGGTGGTCTGGAGGGTCACTCATTAGGAGAAGAGGTTGACTGGAAACCCCAAGATTTTCCGGACCTGAATATCAAGGCCGAGCGACTGTTCTGGGGGAGGAATAATTATGGAAGCCTGGATTTTGCGACCAAACGACAGGCTCGGGGTATGCAGATCGACCGGCTGAATATTTCCGGGCAAGGAGTGGATCTCAAGTTGGTTGGCAGATGGATGGACTCCGCTGTCAGACAAAGGACTTCGGTTGCCGGCAACCTGAACATCGATTCGCTGGGGGATTTCCTGAGGCAAAGGGGGAAACCGGGTTTAATCATGGATACTCGGGTGAGGTCAAGGCTTTCGCTGGACTGGGATGATCCGATTTATGATCTCAATGCCGAGAATCTGTCGGGAACAGCGAGAGCCGAATTCGAGGAGGGTCGTTTCCTGACGGTGGAGCCCGGGATCGGACGTCTTTTTGGCCTGTTTAACTTGGACGGATTGAAAAACCTCTTGCTGCTTGATTTTGGTGACTTGTTTGGTCGAGGGCTGGCTTTCGAAGACGGAAAATGTGCGTTCCGTGTTTCCAGGGGACTGGTGAAGATCAACCGATTGCTGGTCAACGCGCTACCGGCGAAAATCATTGTTGCCGGTGAAGTGGATCTCGTTAAGGAGCAACTGGACGACATTGTTACCGTGGTGCCAAGGGGAGTGATCGCCGGGGCATCCATCCTGTTCGATCGATTACAGGGAAACAGGTCGCGTGAAGTGATCAACAGGAAATACTGGATCACCGGTGGATGGGATGATCCGGATATCGTTCGCCTTCCGGGCAGCCGAAAATCTTTGTAGAGCATCCATGCGGGCCGGCATGTCTGCGACCAAGGACAACCGGTTTGGTCAGGTTCGTCGTCCAGGTGAAGGCCGTTTTTTGATCTTGCGCAGATCCTGCGATCATTTCAGCTTTGTGGTATTGGGGCATTGCTGGTTGCAAAATAATAGGCGATTTTCGGGAATGTTATAATCAGCTGCTCCCACCGTATTGCGATGGAACTGTTTTCTCAGGATTGACGAACTGGTTTGCGAGACCGTTTTTTAATCCCTGGAATGCTCGGTTTGAAGGGTTTGGGGAACAGGCGCTATGGGCGTTGGTCTACGTAGTCAGATAGCCCTGCGCATTTTGCGTCCTTGTTCGAAGGATTGATTCCGGGGAAGATCCAGATATCATTAAAAGTATGAAAAATTGTGCAGCGATTCAAATGGCCTCTGGCCCTGACGTGGAGGCGAATCTGCTCGAAGCCGAGCGGCTGATTGGTGCCGCCGCGGATGCGGGTGCGGGGTTGCTTGTGCTTCCCGAAAACTTTGCGCTGATGGGCAGGACCGAGTTCGACAAACTGGATCACATGGAAGATGTCGGCGACGGGATAATCCAGCAATTTCTTGCTGATACCGCAAGGCATAATTCGGTCTGGATTGTCGGCGGTACCATGCCGATGGTGGCCTCGGTTTCCGGGAAGATTAGGGCCAGTTGCCTGGTTTTCGATGATCGGGGTCAGCAGGTGGCGCGTTATGACAAGATGCATCTATTTGATGTTGATGTTCCAGGGACAGACGAACAATATCGGGAATCCGATACCATCGAGGCGGGTACCGAACCGGTGGTCCTGGATACACCGTTCGGCCGATTGGGTCTCGCAATCTGCTACGACCTTCGATTCCCGGAACTGTTTCGGCGGATGTTGTCGAGCAGCGTGGAAATCATCGTGCTTCCTGCAGCCTTTACCGAGAAAACCGGAGCCGCCCATTGGGAGGTTCTGATTCGTGCCCGTGCGGTGGAGAACCTCTGTTACGTGGCCGCCGCCGCGCAGGGAGGTTTTCACGTCAACGGCCGGCAGACCCACGGTCGCAGCATGATCGTCGACCCTTGGGGCAAGGTGCTTGACAAGAAGGATACCGGCCCCGGCTATGCGCTTGCCAGAATCGATCTGCAATTGCTTAATCGGCTGCGTAGCAGCTTCCCGGTTCTGGATCACCGTTTGTTAGAATGCGGTGAATTACCATGATATCCGAGAATAGCCTTGCTCTGGCCCGGGACCTGATTATGTCTCCGACGGGGCTGGCGAACCAGGATATTGATCGGGTGATGGCGGAGTTGCTAAGCGCCCCGTTGGATGACGCCGATATCTATTTCCAGTCGAGTCGTTGCGAATCATGGGTATTGGAAGACGGGATTATTAAGGAAGGCTCGCACAGCATTGAGCAGGGAGCCGGCGTGCGCGGGGTGTCCGGAGAAAAAACCGGATTTGCGTACAGTGATGACATCGAGCTGAATCCGCTGCTGGATGCGGCTAGAAACGTCACCCGTATTGCCCGAAGCGGTTCACGGGGTACGCTGGCCCCGGTCACTTCACGATCTCGAGCCATACTCTACCGGCCAATTGATCCTCTGCAGTCCATACCGGATAGCGAGAAAGTCAGTTTGCTGAACCGTATCGACCGGGAAACACGAAAACTGGATGCACGCATAGAGCAGGTTATTGTCAGCCTGGTTGGGGTGCATGACGTGGTGCTGGTGGTCGGCCAGGACGGGCGCCAAGCCGGCGATGTAAGGCCGCTGGTCCGGTTGAATGTGTCGGTGATCGTTGAGCAGAACGGCAAGCGTGAGCGCGGCAGTGCAGGGGGTGGTGCGCGAACCGATTATCGCTATTTCACCGACGAAGACCGGGCACTCGAATACGGCCGAGAAGCAGTGAGGCAGGCGCTTGTGAACCTGGATGCCGTGGCGGCACCTGCAGGAAACATGGTCGTGGTACTGGGCCCCGGATGGCCAGGAATCCTGTTGCACGAAGCGATCGGACACGGTCTCGAAGGTGATTTTAACCGAAAGGGAACGTCTGCATTCAGTGGACGGATCGGTGAACGAGTGGCGGGTGACCTCTGTACGGTGGTGGACGATGGGAGCTTGCCGGAACGGCGAGGGTCACTCAATATCGATGATGAAGGGGTGATGACCCAGAATACGGTTCTGATCGAGAACGGGATTCTCAAGGGGTATATGCAGGATAAGCTCAATGCACGCCTGATGGGTGTGCAGCCGACTGGAAATGGTCGCCGTGAATCCTATGCCCATCTTCCCATGCCTCGCATGACCAATACTTACATGCTGCCGGGGCCACACGATCCCGAGGAAATACTGCAGTCAGTCGATAAGGGCCTTTTCGCCCGCAATTTCGGTGGTGGGCAGGTTGACATTACATCGGGCAAGTTCGTGTTTTCGGCGAGTGAGGCCTACCTCATCGAGAAAGGCAAGATTACACGCCCGGTAAAGGGGGCAACCCTGATCGGCAACGGTCCCGACGTGTTGACCCGGGTTTCCATGGTCGGCAACGATCTCGAGTTCGACAGCGGTGTTGGAACGTGCGGCAAAGACGGCCAGAGCGTACCGGTCGGGGTCGGTCAGCCAACCTTGAAGATAGATGGCCTGACGGTCGGTGGAACAAGCGTCTGAGTTATTGCGAAATATTGCCGGTCGTCTCGTTGCCGTCCCTAGTGGTGGCGCACCCAGACTTCGTTTCAGTGAAAACATAATCCGAGGTTGATGAATTGACAAACAAAGCGCCGCTCCTTTTCCAGGATCAAGGCTTGTTACAGCTCCGTGAACGGGTGGACGAGTTGCTGCGGGAAGCCCGCTCCCAAGGTGCAAGTGCGGCGGAAGCCGGGATAGGAATCGAGGGTGGACTGTCGGTAACGGCCCGCCTTGGCGAGGTGGAAACGATAGAAAACCACAAGTCGCAAAGCCTGGGAGTGACCGTCTATTTCGGGCGACGCAAGGGTACGGCAAGCAGCACCGACCTTTCATCCAAAGCGATCCGTGAAACCGTGACGTCGGCGTGCACGATCGCTGGTTACGCGACCGAAGACCCTCATGCTGGACTGCCCGAACCGGACCAGCTTGCTACCGAATTTCCGGATCTTGATCTCAATCATGCTTGGGACCTCGGTGTTGATGAGGCGATTGAACTGGCCGTTGAATGTGAAGATTCGGCACGCCATTATCATTCCGACATCACGAATTCCGAGGGTGCAGGGGTGGATACCCACCAGGGAATGCGAGTATTGGCCAATAGCCTTGGTTTTAACCATGGCTATATCAGCACCCGCCATAGTCTTAGCTGTTCCGTTTTGGGTCAGCGTGGGAACAGTATGCAGCGGGATTACTGGTATACTGTGTCACGCGACAGCAGGGACCTGGAATCGGCGCGCAGGGTCGGCGAAAAAGCAGCAGAACGTACCCTGGGGAGGTTGGGTGCGCGAACCTTGTCGACTCGCCAATGCCCGGTCATTTACACCGCAGAATGTGCTTCCGGGTTAATCGGCCATTTTATCGGCGCAATCCGCGGGGGGAATCTGTACCGTAAATCATCCTTCATGCTCGATTGCCTCGGCAAACAAGTGTTTCCGGAATTCATACGAATTCATGAACAACCGCTTCTGAGCAAGGCGTTGGGTAGTTCCAATTACGACAGCGAAGGCGTGCGTTGCCGGACCCGGGACATCGTGAGCGAGGGGGTGCTAAACGGCTACGTTCTCAGCAGCTATTCGGCACGCAAGTTGGGCATGCAGACGACCGGAAATGCTGGCGGGGTTCATAACCTGATGGTGGAACCCGCTGGCGGAAGCCAGGCGCAACTGCTTCAGCAGATGGGGGCAGGCCTGCTGATCACCGAACTGATCGGGCAGGGGGTCAATACGGTAACCGGAGACTATTCAAGAGGCGCTGCCGGCTACTGGGTGGAAGACGGAGAAATCGCCTTTCCGGTGGAGGAAATCACCGTGGCCGGAAATCTCAGAGATATGTATCGCAACATTGTCGCTATAGGAAGCGATATGGATGTTCGGGGGAATATTCGGGTTGGATCGGTCTTTATCGAAGACATGACGGTGGCGGGCGGGTGATCCGAACTTTGAACCCTATCGCCCTTGCCGGAATGACATTGCGGAATGTATAAACGGGCTCGTATTAATATCAGGCAAAGGTAGACAATGTTTCTAGACGAGTTTTGTTCAAATCAGGGTGGCGAGGTGCTCATCGACGCAGTGCAGGCAAGTCGCTTTGCCAAGGAAATTGCGGGAGACTTCAACCCGATTCACGATGCCGATGCCAAGCGTTTCTGCGTGCCTGGTGACTTGCTTTTTTCCCTGGTGTTGCAGCGCTTAGGGTTGAATCGAAACATGTCGTTTACCTTCCAGGGGATGGTCGGACACAATGTACTGCTTAATTTCCCCGAGACCGCTGCAAGCAGTTTCGAAGTTTCCGATGATGCCGGAAAGTCCTATCTCAAGGTTGACAGAAGCGGCGATAATAGTTGCGATGAAACCATGATCGAGAATTTCATCCGCAGTTACGTGGCCTTTTCCGGGCCGAATTTCCCGCACGTCCTGGTACCGCTCATGGAACACTACAAGGTGATGTTCAATACCGAACGACCGCTTGTGATCTACGACCGGATGGAGTTTGCATTCGACACGCTGGACTTTTGCAACCCGGTGCTTCGGTCGTTGGAAAATACCCTGGACGTCAATGGAAAACGCGGTGATGTCCGTTTTCATTTTGCAGTGGTATCAGATGGGGAAACCGTGGGCCGTGGATTTAAAAGAATTCTAATCAGTGGGTTGCGCGACTACGACAAAGTTCTTCTGGACAGCTTTGTCGAGAACTACGTGGCCCGTATGGAATCGTATCGTTCGCTGGTCAAGGAAGAACAAGGATTATTGGGTTTCGGCTTTTAGCCCACCGGTTCTTTTTTGACGGAAGTCGCTTGAAATGCATCGCGGCATTCACTCCGAGGGAGCTTTCAGCATCGAGCCGTGGCGGGCAAGTCAGGGGTTTAAATGCAATCCTGCTTTAGGACCGAGCCAGCAGGTAAAATAACACCAGATTTCCAATCGTCAATAGCGCAGTAAGGCCCTGCCAGAATGCCAGCGGATTACGTTGTACCAGGGGAAGACCTCGCGGTACCAAGAACATGGAATTCGGGTGATGAAGGTCGTGGATGAATTCGCTGGGTTCCTGGTAGCGCCCCTCCGGGTTGATCGACAGTGATTTCCTGATTGCACCGTCGATCCATGTTGGCACCATCGGGTTTAGCTGGATACTCGGAACGTAGTTCAGCCGCGCCAGCTTTGCGTGGGTTGGTTTTTCGGGCATGTCCTGGCCGAAAGGTAGGGCACCATTCAGCATTTCATAGGTGATGACCGCCAGCGAAAAGAGGTCTGAACAGGCGTCGCAACGCTGTCCCATGAGATACTCGGGCGCCGAGTAGTTCAGTGTTCCGAGGATGGTATCATCGTCGCGCTGTCTGGTTTCGGCAATCCCAGCGATCTTGATCGAGCCAAAATCGATGATCCTGACCCGACTCTGCTGGTCCAGCATAATGTTTTCCGGCTTGAGGTCCTGGTGTAGCATTTCCATCCGGTGGAAGGCACGCAAACCAGTTGCTATCTGGCTGACAAGTTTGATAACCGTGTTGATGTCGGGGTCCGGATGCCGGTCCATCCATTCCCTCAGGGTCTGGCCT
>JANXGZ010000232.1 GCA_024958995.1 Methylococcales bacterium
GTTGCGTCAGGGAATACCCTGCAATGAACATGTCACTGAGCGACACCTGCCGGATCGTTAATGGAACGATGTCCGGCCCCGACGCCCGTTTTTCATCCGTCAGCATCAATACCCGAAGCCTACAGCGGGGCGATCTTTTCGTCGCGATAAGGGGCGAACATTTCGATGCCCATGATTTTCTGAACATTGCAGTGGAAAAGGGTTCGGTCGGGGCAATCATTGGGCGACAGGTGACCTCCGAATTACCGACGATCCGGGTTAAGGATACCCGTCTTGCGCTCGGTCGTCTGGCCAGGGAGTGGAGGAACAGCTGTAACAGCCTGGTCATCGGAGTCACGGGCAGCAATGGAAAAACGACGGTCAAGGAAATGATCGCTTCGATTCTCGGGCTAAACGGCCGCGTTCTGTTTACCCAAGGCAACCTGAACAACGAGATCGGGGTTCCCCTTACCCTGTTGAGGCTGGATCAGGGTGACCAGTATGCCGTGGTCGAAATGGGAGCCAATCACCCTGGAGAAATTGCTTACTCGAGCAGCCTTGCGGAGCCGGATGTCGCGGTTTTGACCAATGCCGGTTCGGCTCACCTCGAAGGTTTCTGCAGCCTGCAGGGAGTCGCCAGTGCCAAGGGGGAGCTGGTGACTTCCCTTTCCGACGATGGTGTCGCTATCCTCAACGCTGACGACCAATTCTTTGAATATTGGCGGGGTCTTGCGGGTAACGCCCGGGTTCTGTCATTTGGTCTGGGGACAGGTGCCAATATCCGGGCTACCGACATTGAGATGACCTGGACCCCAGCAGGCGTTGAAAACCGCTTTAACCTGCATTTAGGCGGTACCTGGCGATCCATCAGATTGCAGGTGGCGGGAACACACAACGTCTGCAACGCGTTGGCAGCTGCCGCCGCGGCGCAGGCCATCGGGATTAATATGGACCAGATCGGGGAAGGTTTGGAAAATTTCCGTTCGGTTCAGGGGCGGGTGCAGCCGGTTCCGGGTCTCGCCGGCAGCCTGTTGATCGATGATACCTACAATGCAAACCCGTCATCTTTCGAGGCGGCGATTGAGGTTCTTGCACAGTTCAAGGGAGAACGGTGCGTGGTGCTGGGTGCCTTTGCCGAACTGGGTGAATCCAGCGATGAACTGCACAAACAGGTCGGCCTTCATGCAAGGAATCAGGGTATATCACGGTTTTTCGCAACTGGGCACGGAGCCGAGAGCGCTGTCGATGCCTTTGGTGACGGAGCCCGTTTTTTCGATTGCCAGTCCGATCTTATCGAAGCGTCTAGGGAATTACTGAGCTGTCATATCGTGGTGTTGGTGAAGGGTTCGCGCAGCCAGAAAATGGATCGTGTTGTGGAAGCGCTCCGTTTCAGCGAGAGCAACTAGCCATGTTGCTTTATCTGGCTAACTTGCTGACCGAATACGAAAGTGGATTCCGGGTATTCCAGTACCTTACTTTTCGCTCGATCCTGGGGGCTCTGACCGCGCTGATGATTTCGTTCATTGTTGGGCCGGGGATGATCCGGCGACTCAGTGCCGGGAACATCGGTCAGTCTGTGCGTGATGACGGCCCTGAATCCCATTTTTCGAAGGCGGGGACTCCGACCATGGGAGGGGCGCTGATACTGGTGGCGATCAGCGTCAGTACCCTGCTATGGGGAGACTGGGGCAATCGCTATATATGGGTTGTGTTGTTCGTGACTTTGAGCCTGGGTGTCATCGGTTTCATCGATGATTACCGGAAGGTCGTGGCAGGAAACAGCAAGGGGCTATCCGCCGGGTCGAAGCTCTTCTGGCAATCATTGGTTGCGGTTTCAGCCTCGGTGTTTCTATTCAAGAGCGCGACCGTTGCGGCCGAAACCCAATTCATTGTTCCATTCTTCAAGAATGTGATAATCGACCTCGGATGGGCCTATGTCGTTTTGTCGTACTTGGTCATTGTCGGCACCAGCAATGCGGTCAACCTGACAGACGGACTGGACGGGCTAGCCATTCTGCCGACGGTCCTGGTCGGTGGTGCATTGGGTATTTTCGCTTATGTCTCGGGACACTCGACTTTTGCCGAGTATCTTGCGATTCCCTACATCCCGGCTGCGGGTGAACTGGTTGTGTTCTGCGGTGCGTTGGTTGGGGCCGGCCTCGGATTTCTCTGGTTCAATGCCTATCCGGCTCAGGTATTCATGGGCGATGTGGGTGCCCTGGCCCTCGGCGGCGCACTGGGTATTCTCGCGGTGCTGGTCAGGCAGGAGGTCGTCCTGATGATCATGGGCGGTGTATTCGTCATGGAAACCGTCTCCGTAATATTACAGGTGATTTCCTTCAAGCTTACCGGGAAACGGATCTTTCGCATGGCTCCCATTCACCATCATTTCGAATTGAAAGGCTGGCCAGAACCGAGGGTGATCGTGCGTTTCTGGATCATTACCGTGATCCTGGTTCTGATCGGCCTGGCGACGCTAAAACTGAGATGATTCAAACAGGCAACACACAAGCTCCCCAGGAAACCGTGCACGGTGGCCTGTCGGTGCTGGGAATCATCCCCGGAGTGTCGGTGGTTATAGTCATCGGCCTGGGTATAACCGGTTTCTCGGTGATCCGTTTCCTGGTGTCACGCGGCGTTGAAGTCACCGTTGCCGATGATCGCGAACATCCGCCTTGCCTTAGCCGTCTGAACGAACTCGGGTGGGACATTCCCCGGGCGCTCGGAGGCTATGATGCGCAGGCATTCAACGGTACCACCCATCTGGTTGTCAGTCCGGGTGTTTCGTTGGAAACCAGGGAGATTCGGAGGGCGCTGAACCTGGGTTTGCAGCTTGTAAGTGATATCGACCTATTCATGTCTTCAACCTCCGGGAAGGTGATCGGCATCACCGGTTCGAATGGAAAAAGTACCGTAACCACGCTGCTGGGCGTGATGGCGAAGGAGGACGGCAGGAAGGTCAAGATCGGTGGAAATCTGGGGGTGCCGGCGTTGGACCTACTGGACCAGGGTGAGCCAACGGAGTTGTACGTTCTCGAGTTATCCAGCTTCCAGCTGGAACGAACCTCGTTTCTGCACACCGACACGGCGACCGTGTTGAACATTAGCCCCGACCACATGGACCGCCATGGCGATTTGGAAACCTACGCACGGGCCAAGCAAAGAATTTTCTCGAAATGCAGGGTAGTTGTGATCAACCAGGATGATCCGCTGGTTGCTTCCATGGATGGGCAGGATCAAGAAGTTTTGCGTTTTGGGCTGAAGGAACACCAGCAGCTCGATTTTTCTGTTGAACAACGGGACGGCACCGAGTGGATCATGTACCGGAAAAACCCTCAGATGCCGGCCGATTCCGTCAGGATGAGAGGGCGGCACAACCTGTCAAACACGCTGGCTGCGCTGGCGCTGGGGCATGCCGCTGGGCTTTCAATGGCATCGATGCTCAAGGTGCTGCGGGTATTCCCGGGGCTTCCGCACCGCATGCAGTCGGTGGCAACAATCGACGGAGTCGATTGGGTCAACGACTCCAAGGCGACTAATATTGGCGCCTGTATTGCAGCACTGGAGGGCTTGCCTGGCAGGACGGTACTGATCGCTGGCGGTGATGGCAAAGGGGCTGATTTCAATGCTCTGAAAACGGTGGTCAGGGAACAGGCAAGGGCTGTCGTGCTGTTCGGCAAGGATGCCGGTCTGCTGTACTCCATCCTGCAATCGGAAACGCAAACGCTTCGGGTAGAAAATCTGGGACAGGCAGTTGAAACGTCGGCCCATTTGGCCAGACCCGGCGATACGGTTCTGCTGTCGCCGGCCTGTGCCAGTTTGGACCAGTTCACCGACTACCAGGCCCGCGGCAGGTTTTTTGAAGAATCGGTCAGGGGAATGATGCATGCGCATTGAATATTCCAGATCCGGTTTGCACCTTGCTGGAGACAAGTTCTCGCTGTACCTGGATATGCAGTTAATGCTCACGGCGGCAGCCTTGCTGATCATCGGCTACATCATGGTGATCTCCGCTTCCATGCACCTCGGCCAGGATGCTTTCCATTACTCTGTTCGACAACTTGTTCATATTTTCATGGGGCTGGTGGGTGCCAGCCTCATGCTGTTCTTGCCCCTGAGAGTGCTGGAAGAGGCAGGCCAGTGGCTTTTCCTGTTGGGGTTGGCATTGCTGGTTGCGGTTCTAATTCCGGGGCTTGGCGTCGAGGTCAACGGGAGTACCCGGTGGTTGTCCCTTGGGGGAGTTAGGGTACAGGTTTCTGAACTGGTGAAGCTGATTTCCGTGGTTTACATGGCGGGATATATTACCCGCCACGTTCAGACCGTCAGAACCTCAATCTACGGTATGGTCAGGCCGCTGCTGTTGCTGGCTTTTGCCTGTGTACTACTGCTGCTGGAACCGGATTTCGGAACTACCGCGGTCATCCTGGCGACCGCACTCTCGATGATGTTCCTTGGCGGTGCCCGCTTGTGGCAATTTGGAATCCTGGTCTGCCTGTTGGCTTCGTTGGGAACGCTGCTGATCGTCCAGTCTCCCTATCGGTGGAATCGACTGGTCAGTTTCATGGACCCCTGGGCTGATCCGCTGGGCTCGGGTTTCCAACTCAGCCAGTCATTAATAGCTTTTGGCCGCGGCGAACTGTTCGGGGTCGGCCTTGGGTCAGGCGTGCAGAAACTATATTACCTACCCGAGAACCATACTGATTTTCTTTTTGCAGTGATTGGAGAGGAGCTAGGCCTGGTCGGGGTCAGCGTCGTAGTTGCGCTGTTTGCCTGCCTGATCTGGAAGGCCTTTGCGATCGCCAGGATGTCGGAACAGACCGGACACAGTTTTGCCGCCTATCTGGCCTACGGGCTGGGAATTTGGTTTGGTATCCAGGCCTTCATCAACATGGGAGTGACCATGGGAATGCTTCCGACGAAAGGCCTGACCCTGCCGCTAATGAGTTACGGAGGTGGAAGCATGATCGTGATGTGCAGCGCGGTAGGGCTTTTGCTACGGATCCATAACGAGGCGGTTCAACGTCAGCGATCGGCCAGGGCGAGGTACTGGAATGGATAAGCATATCCTGGTGCTTGCAGGAGGCACCGGTGGGCACGTTTACCCGGCTCTGGCAGTTGCCAAACACCTCTCCGCTTCGGGTCATCAAGTGTCTTGGATGGGAACGCGAAACGGGTTGGAAGGTCGTGTAGTCCCGCAAAACGGTATTCCGATCGACTGGGTCTCGGTCAGCGGTATCCGTGGGAAACGGGGATTTGATCGGGTCAAAGCCCCTTTGCTGCTGCTGTGGGCGTGTTGCCAGGCTGGATTGATCCTGTATCGACGGAAACCTCATGTTGTGATCGGGATGGGTGGATTTGTATCCGGGCCTGGCGGACTGATGGCCTGGCTGATGCGGATACCGCTGGTTATCCATGAGCAAAATGCAATTCCTGGAACCACCAACCGCTTGCTGGCTTGGCTTGCCAAACGGGTGCTGGAAGCTTTCCCCGGGAGCTTCACCGGATCGGTTCATGCGGTTTGTACAGGCAATCCGGTTCGTTTGGATATCACCGAGCTTCGGAGCACATCCATCGGCAATTTTCAAAGGCCGCTGCGGATTCTGGTGTTAGGTGGAAGCCAGGGTGCTCGCACCCTGAATGCAATTGTTCCTCGGGTGGTTGGCGATCTTCCAGCAAAGATCGATGTTTTTCACCAGAGCGGAACCGCCATGCTCGAGCAAACCAGCAAGACCTATCAGTCCCTGGCGATTGATGCGAAGGTAGAGCCCTTCGTTGAAGACATGCGAGTGGTTTATCTC
>JANXGZ010000330.1 GCA_024958995.1 Methylococcales bacterium
GCGGTGTGTTTGAACACCCCGATGCAGTAGCCAATCTCGTGTGTGATCGTGTTGGTCACCCGAGTGCAATTCATGTCGTCGTAGAACATATTAACTTTCACGGTACACAACTCTAACGCACCCGCGCTGTCATAGGCGAAGCTGGCGAGGCCACAGATATTGCCAAGTTCATCGTAGCCCATAATTGGAATCTCCCAAGCAGGTTCTGTTGACACAAAACCGAAATTGACGATCGGCCACCGCCTGATGACTTTTCGCCAGTCCCCTCCTGTCGCACCGTAAGCGGGAATGGTCGTCGAGGACCAGTGCACGGTATGGCCATCGAGCAGATAGACGTTGTAGTGATGGAGGTCGCTGTAATTCCCCAGCAGCACCGTTTCTTCCTTAATACCAGAAATTGCTCCCACCACTGCACGCGGTAAGTAAGCACACCACAATTAAGAAGGCGGATCCGTATTTCTTGAAGACCAGGAGAAAATTTCCACATGATCAGATCCCCTAGGCTCAGCATACACTTGAATCGATTTGAACACCTCACCAGTTTGACTGGTCGGCGAAAAGATTCGGCCGGAGGATAGGGGATCGGATCCTGCCCGACAAGAGAGTAAAACCATCGTTGTGGAGAAACGGTATGATCTCTATGTAATCCGTTGGAATTCGAAGGAACTTGCCGACACCCCTGTTCATACGCTCGCGCCACATTCGCGACGATTGGAGAGACAATTTACCCAGAGAGACATTACGGAAGGTTGATCTACCACCAAACCAGGTCTGACCGCTTCTTCATTGTCGGTTCAACTGCTCAGCAATCAGTAGGACGTAGTCGTTGAGACGCATCCTCCGCTCTATCCGTTCGATCATCAGTCCGCAGGGGTACATCTTTCACGGCTGGCGAATCGTCTATGCAGGTGGGCTGGTGCAGTTCACCGGCGCCCTTCTGTTTTTTCAGGCCTTTGGCGCCTATGTCCTCCTGATCGAAGACGAATTCGGATGGAACAAAACCTTACTGGCCGGCGCCTTCGCACTGGCCCGAATCGAAAGCGGGCTGCTGGGACCGATTCAGGGTTGGATGGTCGATCGTTACGGCCCGCGGACCATTATCCGCTGGGGACTCTTCATCTTCGGGTTTGCCCTGATCGGCTTCAGCCGGATCGACTCACTTGTCGAGTTCTACTTATATTCCTTCCTGATCGCGCTCGGGACCAGCCTCGGCGGGTTTCTGTCGGTTACCGTTGCCCTGGTCAACTGGTTCAACCAGCACCGGGCCAAGGCTTTGGCGCTATCGCAGTTCGGGTTCTCGTTCGGTGGAATTCTGGTTCCCGTCACGGTGTATTCTCTGGAAACCTTCGGCTGGCGGGCCACTGCGGCCTGCTCCGGAATCATCGTTCTTCTGGTGGCTTGGCCGCTGACCCGGGTGTTCGATCATCGACCAGAGGACGTTGGCGAAACTCCGGACGGGATTGTGCACGACAATATCAACCTGTCGCAGGAGCGAAAACGCGGCTTTACCGCCGCGCATCAAGGCGCCGATTTTACCGCTAAAGAAGCCGTCAAGACTCGGGCCTTCTGGTTCATGGCGCTCGGTCATGGCACATCACTGCTGATCGTGGGCGCGGTTATGGTCCATCTCGTGCTGTACGTCAACGGCCAGCTCGGATACTCGCTGACCGTTGCCGGCCTGATTGTTTCACTGATGACGGCGATGCAGATTGTCGGCCTGACCAGTACAGGGTTTCTCGGAGACCGCATCGACAAACGCATCATCGTGATCACATGCATGGGCCTTCATGCCGCAGGGATGCTGCTCCTCGCCTACGCTCAAAACATCTGGATGGTGGTCGGATTTGCTACGCTTCATGGCATCGCATGGGGAACCCGCGGGCCACTGATGCAGGCGATTCGGGCGGACTATTTCGGTGCCAAACACTTTGGCAGCATCATGGGCTGGTCTTCGTTGATCGTCATGCTCGGCATGGCCATCGGGCCGATTTATGCTGGGTACATGGCCGACCGCACCAACAACTA
>JANXGZ010000157.1 GCA_024958995.1 Methylococcales bacterium
ATTCTAGAGATTGACTAGGAACGGTTCCGATATCGGCTTCCGTTTCCCTTGCCCGCGGGACGGTTAGATTGCTTCCCCTGAGGTTAGTTGCTGTTCGAGCAGTACGATGGGGTGGATGACTTCGGTGGCCATATCGATCTGCTTCAAGCCTGCTTTCATGTGCATGGCGCAGCCGATGTTTGGGGTCAGTAGGTACTTGGGCCGCGCACCCCTTACCATTGCCAAGATTTTTCCCCTGAGTGCATTCGCCATTTCCGGGTGTTCGAGCATGTAACTGCCGGCGGCACCGCAGCAGTTAACTTGGTCCAGGATTTCTACCCTGGCCCCCGGTATCGATGAAATAAGGTCCTTTTGTGCGTCGGCCGTCTTGAGTACGTTGCTCAGCGAACAGGGGGCGTGCAGCAGGATCGTTTTGTTTAGCGGCCGCAGTACCATTTGACGGTCTTCGATCACCTTGCGAGCGAGTTGGCAAATGTCGACTGTTTTCGACGCTAGTTCCTCTGTTCTTGGGAAATAATCCGGGTATTCTTTCAGCATTGCTCCGCAGCCGGTGGCGAGAGTGACGACCCAATCCAGTTCCGGGCGGTCAAAGGCCCGGACGTTGGTGGCCGCCAGCATTCCTGCTTTCTTCGTGTTTCCGGCGTGGAGGTCCAGGGCTCCGCAGCATGACTGTTCTGGCGGTAGCCAGACATCGAAGCCAAGTCGACACAGAAGGCGGATTGATGCGTCAATCGTTTCTGTGTCAAACAGTTCTCCGGTGCATCCGGTAAACAGTCCCACGCAGCCTTTGTTTGCCGACAGAGCCGGGTAAAAGGTTTTGCGTTGGGTGTGCGGCTGAAAGTCGTTCAGGAAGGTACTCAATTGCCGGGTCAGGCGTGATCTTTTCGAAATGGCTTCCAACACCCTCGATGACCGGGCAAAAGAAGCAAAACGACTTGCAAGTCGCGAAATCCCCTGGTTAATCAGAACGGCTCTTGAAACAAGCAGGGTGACTTTGGTGGCGACTCTCTGTGGGCCTTTTCCGGCCAATGATCTGAATTCGTCAATGATTCTTGAATAGGGTACCTGGGCAGGGCATACACTCTCGCACGACCGGCATAACAGGCAGTTGTCGATGTGGCGGTGCAGGGACGAACTGGCCTTGAGATCGCCCGATGCCCATCCCTGAATCAGGGAGATTCGGCCTCGAGGTGATTCATTCTCATTCAGGGTAATTTGGTAGGTCGGACATTCTGGAAGGCAAAGGCCGCATTTGACGCAAAGGTCGGTAGCGGCCAGTAACGATTTTTGTTTCAATGTCGCTCCTGTAAATGGCCAGCGAGTCCGTCTCACGAGCTGACTCTCGTTTTTGAGCCGTCCTGCTGGAATAGCTTTTGACAACGGACTTTCGAATCTGCTGGAGTCGGCTTACAAGACGGCCTGCAATAGCAATTAATGAAAGTCCATTATAGTAACAACAGAACGTATTGTCGGCGCGACACAAGGAAATACAAGTTTTCAATCAGGACAAAAATAAAACGCTCCTAAACAGCATATGGCTTGTGCTATTGGGATCATGGATTGTGGTAATCTTCTCGGACCGAGAAGACCAGATGCCGAATGAAGGGGATTATTGAAGGCTTTTCGATCTTTGCGGTTCGGCAGCTGATAGCCGAAGAGGACGTTTATCTGTCGCCGTTATTTTATCGGCCTGTACTCCGGGTGGACTTCCGAGGGATGGGGCAAGAAATGAGCTGGCACTGCTAGACTGAAGAATATTGGATGCAACGTACGGGACAGATTCTAATCGCGCCTAGGCGTTTGTTTTTCCAGTGTCTGAATCCTTTGATCATAGTATTTCAAACAGCGTTAGTGTTATCTCCGGTTGTTTCTCAGTGCCTCGGCAGGCAAAAGGCGGGTCATTCGGTATGCCGGAACCAGTCCCGCCAGGACTGCAGCGAGAATGCCGCTGGCAAGTCCCTGAGCAATGATTTCGATGGGTAACTCGAAATCCATCGACCAGCCGAACGATCTGCGGTTGATGACGTAGATCAGAATCCCGGCCGTCATGGTTCCGACCGGTAGGGCAACCAGTCCCGCAAATCCTCCCATCAGTGCACTTTCCAGGCTAACCAGGGAGCCAAGTTGTCGGGAGGTAATGCCGATCGATCGAAGGATTCCATATTCGTATACCCGGTCGAGTTGGATGGCGCTGAGTACGCTGAAAACGCCCAGCACTGCGATTGCTGTTGCCAGCCATTGTAGAATGCGGGTGACGGAAAATGCCTGGTCAAACACCGCTATGGAAACTTTGACCACCCGTGCTTGTTCGGTCACGTTGATGATGCGTTTT
>JANXGZ010000298.1 GCA_024958995.1 Methylococcales bacterium
TCAAGATCTTGCCAAACAGAATCTCCGCACCGAGAAGGACCAGACCTGTCTTAATATAGAATTCCACCTGAACAGCCGGTTTCGCCCAGGTAGGCGTTCCCACGGTATTGCTGATCATCAACCCCAGAACGATTGCCCATGCGGCGTAGCCGATTCCCATTGCCTTGACGTCCGCCTGTCCGGCAATGAAATAGGCCGTTACCGCCAGCAAGTACACCAGGCCGAAACCTTTGAGAAAATCGCTTCCCTTGCCGGACATGACCTGGACGCCAACGGCAAAAAGAAGTGCCAGGGAAAGTCCGAAGCCCACCAGGTAGCCGAGCTGGTTATAAGCCTTGACGCCGACTTTCTTCAGCTTGTTCCTGCGGACTCTCAGGTCGCGAATGTATTCCCCAATCGCCCAATCGGCGGCGGTATTTCTGGACAAATCCGCGAACCCGGCCTCGCGGGCCAAATTTTCCAACTCCCTAGCTCTTCGCTCGAGTTTTCGGCTGGTGTCGGAGCTTTCTTCAAGACGCCATTTCGCATCATTGGAATAAACAATCGCCCGTTCCTTGTTAAGGAAAAAGGATTCCAGCGGATAATCCGACCATCCGTGAGGCTTCGCTGTCCAGCGTTTAATGGTCCTGGCGAAATCATTGTTGGTTGCGCGGATCGTTCCTTTGGCCTGGCTGGCTTGGTGCCAGGCAAGGGTCTGGAACGGTGCCTTTGCCGATTCCTCGGCCATGATCGCGTTGTATTGATCGACCGATCTTCGAAAGCTGTCTGGCGGCGACGGCCAGTAAATCAGCAAACCAACGACCAGCAGGGTGAGACCCAGCCAAATCGCCCAGTAATCCTCAGATTTCAACCAGGGACGGCCTGCGTTTCCGGGTATGGGTTCAAACTCCTTCGCTATTCCAGCCATGTTGTTTCCTCGGATCGTTTTAATTTCCGCTAACCCCCGACTATCTTCATGCACGTAACGGACTCCGTCAAACAGGCTCCCTTATCCTCCGTTTATCAGCAAGTTCACCCCTGAAGGCTCATCTTCTCCGACTACGGTCATTCCAAACCTAATTGGACGACTTGGGAAGCTTGGGAAGCAGCCAGCCGAAAAAGGCAGTGGTCGAGCGGGACTGCATCAATACGCGTCCGGGACCGGTCAACCGGCAGACAAAGCCTTCACCGCCAAGGATGGTCGAACCCCAACTACCTAATTTATCGACCGAAAACCGGACCGAAGCGCCCATACCGACGATGTGGTCGGTATCGACAACGTAACACTACCCTCGCGAAAGCCTGCGCTCGAAGATCGCCCCATAACTACACGCAAGAAGCTTTCCTGGACCGCTGATCCTTAGAAGCACCAGCCCGCCGCCGCCGAAAAAGCCTTTGGCACCACCCCAGGCCGCGTCCATCGATACCGTCATTTCGCTGGCCAGATAAGCTCCACTGGCCAACAGGAAGTCATCTTTCCCGACCGGTAAGGACACCATATCGCCTGGTAACGAGGGTGCCAGGGTCACCTCACCACCTCCTGCAGGGGCTCTCCAGGTGTTCTGGAAAAAGCTTTCCCCGGCAACCATGCGTTTGAGACGCCCAAACAAACCTCCAGTAGCCCGAGTGTCGGGTGCCATGCCATCCGAGTGACTGACCATAGCCTCCGGGTTCGACCTTGATTTCCTCGTTGGGCTCTAGCGTGACAACAGCCAGAGAAAACGAAGGCTGATAGCGTAAGGTGATTTCCATGATGTTACTCCCAATGGGTTGAACCTCGGCCATTGTATCGAAGCGGCAATATACACCTGAGGGGCAAGCGAAGTAGCTCCCAGTCCCGCTTGTACAGGTTTGCGCTATACGAAAAAGAAAGCCTTTAGAACTTTCCACGCCCTATTGATGCAATCCTTTGCAAAACACCGGACATCCATCGACATCAGTTCGAACATCCAGTACGCTTTAAGGAAGGCCATAAACGCACTAACTTGTGCCTTGGTCAGCTCGTTCAACACGTCAGCAACGGACCACAGGATTTCCAAATGGTAATCGGAATGACCATTCACCATCGGTGATGAGACGCCCGAATCCATGATCTCCACAATTGCACGAATTCAGTCGTTCTCCAGCATCTCTGCAACCCAGCCAAAAGCGTAAATAGGCTCTTGGCGTTTGT
>JANXGZ010000031.1 GCA_024958995.1 Methylococcales bacterium
CAAGGATCGTAAAACCATCGTTCACTTCGACCGCAATGGATTCGGCTACACGCTGGACCGTGTTAGCGGCGAGTTGCTTGTCGCTGAAAAATTCGACAAGGCCGTTAACTGGGCAACACACGTCGACATGAAGACCGGCCGTCCACAGGTTGTTGCAGCGTACAGCACCGAGCAGAACGGCGAAGACGTGAACAGTGAAGACATCTGCCCGGCGGCCTTGGGCAGCAAGAACCAGGCACCGGTTGCTTACTCACCGAGAACCAAGCTGTTCTACATTCCTGGCAACCATGTCTGCATGGACTACGAGCCGTTCGAAGTGGAATATACCGCAGGGCAACCGTACGTCGGTGCAACGCTGAGTATGTTCCCGGCCGGTCGTGATGTGCAAACAGGCGAGAAAGACGGTACAACCAACCTCGGTCAGTTCACCGCATGGGATGCCACCACCGGCAGCATCAAGTGGTCCAAGTCGGAACCCTTCTCAGTCTGGTCCGGTGTACTGGCTACCGCGGGTAATGTGGTCTTCTACGGAACGCTGGAAGGCTACCTGAAGGCAGTCGATGCCAAGACCGGTGAGGAACTGTACAAGTTCAAGACCCCGTCTGGAATCATCGGTAACGTCAATACTTGGAAAACCGATGGCAAACAGTACATCGGCGTCCTTTCAGGACTTGGCGGATGGGCCGGTATCGGCATGGCAGCAGGGCTTGAAGGCGACACCGAAGGTCTGGGTGCTGTAGGTGCCTACAGATCCTTAGAGAACTACACCCAGTTAGGCGGTGTATTCTCTGTATTCGCTCTGCCAAACTAAAGCCGTCTCCAACAGGAAACTGCTTTAAAACAGCGCCCCGCCCGGGATACCGGTCGGGGCGTTCTTGTTACCGCCCATTATTCATCCAGTTAAACAGTCATCAACCCAATTCAAATCAGAAACGGATACCCATTCATAGGAACCGAAGATGCCCGCATATCTGAACACACGCCACTGCCAGATCCTGTTCATGGGATTCTCTATTCTCCTGTTCGGGAACCTGCCAGCCCAGGCCGGTGAAACATTTCGAGTCTGTGCAGATCCAAAGAACCCCCCGTTCTCCACCCGAAGTGAGACAGGGTTCGAAAACCAGATCGCAACACTTTTTGCCCGAAAACTTGAGCAATCGATTGACTACACCTGGTTCCCTCAACGAATCGGTTTCATTCGTAATACCCTGAAAGCCAAACTACCAAAGACAAATCAATACAAGTGCGACGTGGTTCTTGGTGTACCAACAGGCTATGACATGACCCTAACCACCGATTCCTACTACCACTCGATTTACGGAATGATCTACCCCAAAGGCCGCGGTCTGAATGACATCAAAAGTCCATCCGATCTGGCATTGCTGCCACCAGATCGAAAGCAAAAGCTCAAGATAGCAATGTTCGATCGTGGCCCCGGGACCGCGTGGATTGTGAAAAACGGCTTCGTCGAGCAAGGAATTCCATACCAGTCAATGACCGGTGATATCGACAATACGACCGCAACCACCATGGATCGTGATTTCAAGGCCGGTGTGATCGATCTCGCTATTCTCTGGGGCCCCATGGCTGGCCACGTGATTTCAAACAGCGCACCCGGAACTTACGCCTTCCTGCCGATGCATTCGGGTGCAGGCATGAAATTCGATTTCCCAATGTCGATGGGTGTGCGCTACGGCGACAAAGAAAGGAAGGCCTTACTCAACGGACTGATCTCGGAAAACTCCGATCAAATCCGGCAAATACTGAAGCAACACAATGTGCCTCTCGTAGAGCCAGACGGCAGGATCCTCTTTATCCCCGGCAACTAGCTCTGTACTCCTGAGCCTCCTTCGCCAAAGTTCAGCAAACGGCCTTCGCCTGTCCGAACTCCAGAGATCCAACAAGGTATTCGGCCCGAGACCGGAAGACCTTTGTGAAAACAACTTACAATAATCATCCAGTCTATTCAGCCTGGAGCCGCAAAAGCCGGTAGGCACGTACTCATTTGTTGTCCTGCTTTCTAGCCACCTCAGCCAGCGATTAACCGCAGAACTTAGCTAAGAAGAACAAGAGGTCTGGTGTCGCGGTTACCATCTCCAACCTTGATGGCACTGCCCACGAAATATCATCACCGAATGAAATCGGCCAACCTGCCGGAGCCGCTCAATCAGGAGGCACAGTGTCGTCGAAAACACTAGGTCCGTATCGATTCCCCATCAAAGAATCCGTACGACGCCGACTCGACGTCATACTAGCCAAGCTCAATGAGGACTGGCGGCTGTAATGAGCAAGAGAGAATCAATGGCTCACGTCTATGTCCAACAAAAAATGCCCCGGCAGGGGAAACCCGCCGGGGCACATTTTTCGACTTACAAGAAACTAGGCGTGTGCTGCAAAAGGATGTTCTTGAGATGCTTTTGCTGCGACAACTTCTGCTGCAGTCGGTGAACCAGAACAGGCACGTTCGATTGATTCCTTGGTTGCGGCGTAGTTGTAATCCTGGATTTTGGCGTCATCTTCAGCCAGCCAGTGAATAAATACACCCACGCAGATGAACAGATCGTCTGCTTCGTTCGCTGGAATCGTACCGTTTTCAACACAATCCGCGACCGCCATTGCAACACCACGCTGTGCAGGACCAAACATCTGTACAGCCTGCTTGGAACCCTTGATGGTGACCTTGTTGAACATGACCGTCGCCGGCTTGGCCATCAGGTTCGGTGCCACAACCGCCAGAAGACTGGAAAATCCGTCC
>JANXGZ010000315.1 GCA_024958995.1 Methylococcales bacterium
CTCAACCGTGCCTATTATGGGAAAGGACTCGATCCGGTCGATATCCTGATCAGGGGGCCGGCCAGGAAAAAGTCGATGACCGTGCTGTCGCTGGTAGAAAGACTGGCCTCCCAATGACCGACAGAATGTGCTCCGAAAGCCCTGAACGCAAAAAGCTTCGATGTCAGTGATCCGGTGGGATCCAGTGACACAATCGCCGGCCGTGCGAAAAACCGACATGTCGAATTGCACGATCAGCATCGCTCTTATCGTTACCATTGAATCTGATACCCCGGGTTGGGGATAAGAAACGGAGCGCATTTGGCGCTCCGTTTTTTTATCCTGCAAAGCAATGGAGGATCTGGGGATCCGGACAACGTCGTTGTTCAGGACAGGGTGTATTATTTGTTTTTGTTCCAGAGCACTGGATACCCTGGACGAACTTTCCAGCGCTGCAAGGTCGGATGAGGGTACTCGCTGATTGCCTGGAAAGAAATCCTGATGCCATGTTGTTTGGCAGACAGGGGAATACGGACGATTAAAATATCCTGGCTGGGTGGATTTGGTGTACATTAACCGGCTTTCTTAACCTCTGCGGATTTCTTCTCCGGGATTCTGTTTTACGTATCTCTGTTTCATTTGCCGGAAGCATTGGTCGGTTTTTTGGTCGCGGGCGGCCTGGCAGGGTGGCAACGGAAAAAGGATCTGATCAGCGGTTCTGGCCATCGCGGATATAGAGCGTTTGGTATTTTGTCGATTTGTTAGCCGGATTCTTGATGGCGGCAACGGGTTTATGAAAAAGATCTTTGTTTTTTGCGGTTTTGCCTTTCTTGCAGCGAACGCCATGGCGGATGTCGGGAAAGCCACCCTGGATCTGGCGGCTATCTTCAGCCGGGCTTTGCTGAACGACCCAAGCTATCTGCAGGCGAAAGAACTTCGCAACGCAGCAACAGAGTCGGAACCCCAAGCGATTGCCCAGCTCATGCCGTTGTTCTCGGTGAGCGGCGGCAGTGACTGGAACTATCTTTACAACAAGAAATCCGGATTCCAGGGGCAGGGACTGCAACGGTACTGGGTTCATCAGTTTACGGTGAACCTAAACCAGCCAGTGTTTCACTGGGAGTACTGGGTTCAGCTAAGCCAGTCCGAGAACGAGACCGCCAAGGCTGAAGCGGAGTTCCACAATGCGTACCAGGACCTGGTGGTCCGGACAGTCGAGGTCTACCTGGATGTCCTGCACGCGAAAGACAATCTGAGCTTTGCAGTTGCCGAGAAGGAATCGCTGGCGAGGCAGCTTGAACAGGCTCAACAGCGTTTCGATGTGGGGTTGATTGCCATTACCGACGTGCTCGAGGCCCAGTCCGGTTTTGACGGGGCTCACGCAAGCGAAATTTTTGCCCAGAACAACGTTGGTAACGCAAGAGAAGCCTTGCGAGAGATCATCGACCAGTACGAGGGTGTGCTCGCCGAATTGCCTGACGAGATCCCTTTGATGAAACCCGATCCGCTGGATATCGATCAATGGGCTGTTGCAGCGGATAACCAGAACTTTGACATCATTGCCGGGCAGAACCAGGTGGAACTGGCCAGAAAGGCGATCGAACTGCAGCGAACAGGTCACTACCCAACCGTTGATGTCGTCGGCGATTACGGCTACCAGGACAATGCTTCATCCTTTGGAAGCCGTGGGGATACAGGGTCTGTCGGCCTGCAGTTCAACCTGTCGATCTTCGAGGGCGGCGCAGTCAATTCCAGGGTCCGCGAAGCGCTCTATCAATTCAATGCTGAGAAAGACCGTCTACTGGCCGTTCGGCGTCAGGTCACTCGCAAGGTTCGGAATGCCTATCGGGGTGTGATTTCAACGATTAGCCAGGTTAAAGCCTTGCGGTCGACCGTGAAATCTTCAACGATGTCGCTCGAGGCGACTAAGGTCGGTTTTGAAGTGGGAACACGGACCATGGTCGACGTGGTGAGCGAGCGGAGAAATTTGTTCGAGGCGCAGAAAAACCTCTCGGAGGCCCGCAACAGTTACATCATGAACTGGATAGCGCTCAAGGAGTCGGCCAGTAGCTTGGCAGCATCCGATATCAATACTCTGAACGATTTGCTGGTTAGCCCGGTCACGGCTCCAACACCCGTGACTGAGCCCGACCTCACCTAAGCTCAATCGCTCGGGTTGTGCCGGGTGAGTCCGTGAATCGGTCGAAATCGAGGCTTCCTGTTGGCTCGGTGACGGAAATTTACTGTTCCGACTCGGCCGTTTTTGTGACCGGCGTGTCGGTCCGGCTGCCCCATTCACTCCAGGAGCCATCGTACACCGCGACATCACATACACCGATGGAATACAGGCCCAAGGCCAGGATCGATGCAGTAACGCCGGAGCCGCAGGTGGTCACCAGCGGTTTTTCTAAAGTCACACCGAGGCTTCGGAAACGGCTCTCGATATCGGCCGGAGACTTCAGGCAACCGTTTTCAGGTTCGAGCAGTTCGGGGAATGGCAGATTGAAACTGCCGGGAATGTGTCCACCACGCAGTCCCGGTCTCGGTTCCTTTTCTGTGCCGGCAAAACGGCCGGAAGGGCGAGCGTCGATGACCTGGATGTTGGTCGAATCGGCAGTTTCCAGCATTTGCCCAAGGTTACGCACCAGTTCGGGACGAAAATCGGCCTTGAAGCGTCGGGGCTCAGGTTTTTGGACTTCGTGATCGGTCAGCAATCCCTGGTGCTGCCATCGCCCAAGCCCCCCATCCAGAACCGAAACCCGGTCATGACCGAAGATGCGAAAGGTCCACCAGACTCTCGCGGAAGCCATGAACGAATTGTTGTCGTAGACAATCACATGGGTGTCG
>JANXGZ010000282.1 GCA_024958995.1 Methylococcales bacterium
CTTCATCTTGTGCGCAGTTTGCCAGGTGCGGCAAATCACTTCACCAACCCGCCCCATCGCCTGGCTGTCACTGGCAATCATCGAAATTGCACCAAGATCATGCAGCATATCCTCAGCGGCAATGGTTTGCGGACGAATACGTGATTCTGCAAAAGCCACGTCCTCGGGAATTTTAGAGTCCAGATGGTGGCATACCATGAGCATGTCAAGATGCTCGTCCAGCGTGTTCACGGTGAACGGACGCGTCGGATTGGTTGAAGACGGCAAAACGTTGGCTTCACCACAAACCTTCATGATATCCGGCGCATGACCACCACCGGCACCCTCGGAGTGATAGGTATGAATGGTTCGTCCGGCTATCGCCTCAAGTGTGCGCTCCACAAAACCTGATTCATTCAATGTGTCTGTATGAATAGCAACCTGAACATCATATTCGTCTGCCACCTTCAGGCATGAATCAATTGCCCCTGGCGTAGTCCCCCAGTCTTCGTGTAACTTCAGGCCAATTGCTCCGCCAAGCACCTGCTTGCGCAGGGGTTCAGCCGTTGAACAGTTTCCCTTGCCCAGGAACCCCAGATTAACCGGATAAGCATCGGCAGCCTCAAGCATCCGGTGAATGTTCCAGACGCCTGGAGTGCATGTTGTTGCATTGGTGCCTGCCGTCGGACCGGTACCGCCGCCCAGCATCGTGGTAATACCGCTGGCGATCGCCTCGTCAATTTGCTGCGGGCAAATAAAGTGGATATGGGCATCAATTCCCCCGGCGGTGACAATATTGCCTTCCCCGGCGATTGCCTCCGTTTCAGCGCCAACGATCATCGGATGAAACTTGCCCTCCGGGTCAGGCAAGGCTGACCCGATCCCGTCCTGGATGTCCGGATTGCCGGCATGACCGACCCCCACAATCCGTCCGTTGCGAATACCAATATCCGCCTTAATCACCCCGGTTTCAGCATCAAGAATCAGGGCATTGGTGATCACGACATCGAGAACATCCGCGCCCGTAGCACGTGCTGACTGGCCCATCCCATCGCGGATTGTCTTGCCGCCGCCAAATTTAATTTCATTCCCATAGCCGCCGCCATCAGCAATCAAATCACGCTCCGGTGCAATGAACAACCCGGTGTCAGCAAGCCGCACACGATCTCCTGTGGTGGGACCGTATGTCTCAGCATAGGCCTTGCGTTGAATTGGGTAAGCCATAATCGAAAAGAAATCAGCTCATCGCTCCAAGTTTCCCATTCACCATTGTGTTGAGGCCATGCACTTCGCGCTCACCCGCAAGGGCAACGAGGTTGACCTCCCGCTCGTCACCCGGCTCAAAGCGCACTGCCGATCCGGAAGGCACATCAAGCCGGAATCCAAGGGCAGCCTCACGATCGAATTCGAGTGCGGAATTCACCTCGAAAAAATGAAAATGGCTGCCCACCTGAACAGGACGATCCCCAGCATTGGCCACACGAATTGTCCTTGTTGCCAACCCCTCGGACAGGATCAGCTCCCCCTCCTCAACTATAACTTCTCCGGGAATCATCACTCTGGGCAAACCCTAGCGAATCGGGTTGTGAACGGTTACCAGCTTGGTGCCATCAGGGAAGGTCGCCTCCACCTGCACCTCGTGTATTATTTCAGCAACCCCCTCCATGACATCATTACGCGTCAGAACAGTTGTCCCGTGGGACATCAACTCCGCTACTGACCTGCCATCACGCGCGCCTTCCATTACCTCATCGGTTATCAAGGCTATTGCTTCAGGATAGTTCAATTTTACTCCCCGCCCTTTACGGCGACGGGCCACATCCGCCGCCACCACAATCATGAGCTTGTCCCGTTCTCTGGGTGTTAGGTGCATTGACTCCAGCTTGCGATAATTCCCGGATGGAAAAGGACCTGCATCAGCCGATGCAGGCCCTTTCAACTAAACTAAGGAGTTAAGAGCCTTGCTTCAAAGAACGTTGAACAGGCGTGCGCCGATACAAGCCTAAAAGCTCCTTCCGATGCTAATGCCGCCGGTCAGGATATTGTCATCCACGTTGCCCGCCGCCGGGGGGATGACATCGTCCTCTGTAAGGTAATAGGTCAATCCGGCGCTTAATGACCAGGGACCAGTCAAGGGGACACTGGTGGAGAGCCCGATTGAAGAGTAGGCGTAACCCGAGTCGCCACCATGATACCCGTCGGTGGCAAAGGCTACACTCACAGGAATAGCGAAATCAAGTCCCGCGAAACTGAACCCCGGCAAAGAGGCATTAAGTGAAGTGATGATCCCCTCGTCGTGATCCGCACCTGCGGCCCCCTTATCGAGGCGGCCGTGAAACTTGAGAGTAGGATCAAGCGGAAGATCAAGACCGCCAATCGTTATATCGAGAATCCGCTCAGAATCATCTGCATAAATCCATTCCTGATAGCTCAGCGAAACATCAATACTGCCTGCTGCGAAGCTGATCCCGGCCCAGAAGTCGATCTCCTGGAAATCATTGCC
>JANXGZ010000068.1 GCA_024958995.1 Methylococcales bacterium
CCTGACCCGCGAAGTGCAAAGGACCAAGGCAATGGCGGTGATCGGAATGAGCATCGGAGTTTCCTTTGCCGTTGCGGTAGTGCTTGGCCCGATTATCGCCGGTGCACTCGGGCTCCATGGCCTGTTCTGGTTTACGGCTTTGATGGCGCTGGGCGCGATCATGGTTCTGCTGTTTCTGGTGCCAAACCCAACCGAAGCCCGATTTCATCGCGATTCACAGTCCCTTCCCGGGGAGTTTGGCAACGTTCTCCGCAACCGGGATTTACTGCGGTTGGATTTCGGTATCCTGATGCTTCACATGATACTGACGGCGAGTTTCGTGGTTTTTCCGCTGGTGCTGCGTGATGCTGGCCTTTCCGTGATGGATCACTGGCTGGTTTACCTGCCTGTTCTGGTACTTTCGATGGCTGCGGTAATCCCGTTCATCATCATTGCCGAGAAGAAACACCAGATCAGACCTGTTTTCCTGGCAGCGATCTTGGTGGTTGCTCTAGCGCATATGGGACTGTTTTTTGTTCAGGGCAGCGTTTTTTGGATTTCGGTTTTTCTATTCGTGTTTTTCTGTGGGTTCAACCTGCTGGAGGCTACGTTGCCTTCGCTGGTTTCCAAGATTGCACCCGCAGGCATCAAGGGGACGGCCATGGGGGTTTATTCGACTTCCCAATTTTTCGGTGCATTCCTGGGCGGTGTCGGCGGCGGGTGGCTGTACGGCGAGTTTGGTGCTGAATCCGTGTTTGTAGCGGCGAGTGCTGTTGCCATCATCTGGCTGGCGACGGCATCGGGTATGCGGGCGCCCAGACATTTGAGCAGCTTGTTGCTGAATGTTGGCAAGCTGGATGAAAGTCAGGCCAAAATCATGTTCAAGCAGATTTCGAGTATTGCCGGCGTGGTTGAGGCAGTGGTCGTGGCGGATGATGGTGTTGCGTATCTCAAGGTGGACAAAGATTCGCTGGATTACGGTACGCTACATCGACTGGTTCCGCAGTAGCCCGAGACCATTGTCGAGGGAAAAGCATCCACTGATTTGTCGTATTTAAGATGTAACGAAGATTTCAAAGATCAATAGGGAGTAAATCATGGCTAGCAGAGGCATTAACAAAGTAATCCTGGTCGGTAACCTGGGTATGGATCCCGAAGTTCGCTACATGCCCAATGGCGGGGCCGTGGCAAACGTCAGTATTGCCACTTCGGAAACCTGGAAGGACAAGCAGACCGGTGACCCTCGCGAGCAGACCGAGTGGCACCGCGTGGTTTTCTACAGGAGACTGGCGGAAATCGTCGGGGAATTCCTTAAAAAAGGCAGCAAGGTCTACGTTGAAGGCAGTCTGCGGACCCGTAAATGGCAGGGGCAGGATGGACAGGATCGCTATACCACGGAAATCATTGCCAATGAAATGCAGATGCTGGATGGTCGTGGAGGAGGAACGGCCGGCATGGGCATGGGAGGAGCTGAAAGTGGTGTGGGAGCCCCGTCGCGGCAGGCATCAGCGTCCGGCGGCGGCGCGCAGCAGCCGGCTACTGGCTCGCAGGGCGGGCCCATGGGAGCGGATGAAGACTTTGATGATGATATACCGTTCTAGGATCGGTAGACGAAGAGGTCTGGTTATTTTCCAAATCTGCCAGGTAGTAGGGTCCGATTACTCCGGTTTCGGCATCGGGCAGCAGCCTGAGATTGCTTGATAGAGATTGGATGGCATATCCTGGGTTTCGGCCCTGCTAGGGCTTTTCCCTGCGTTCAATTGCAGGTGGACAAGAGGCGTATTCAGCGGATTTTTTACCACTTGACACGGGTGCCTGTTCGACCTATCTCGGGGTGTTGTTTAGAGGGGATTTCCTGACACTGTTGTTCGTGGCAATGACCGGGGTATCTGGGTTCCAGTGGTCTGGGATCCATAGTGCTCCGGATTGTCCTTAATCCGCCATGCCAGCACTGATTGATGTGGGCCTATTCGACGGCTTTTAATACCGAAGCGGAAAAATGGATTCCTGCCCAGCCGTATTTCATGAAATTGCGGATATTCAGGTGGTTTACCCCATCAGGGTTGTTAAGGACGTCTCGCTGATAATAGTCACCAAACAAGCCCAGGGTCTGGGCCTGGTCAAGCTGATGCAGGGAAGCGAAATAAAAGAGTCTGCATGAACCTTCATTCTGTTCGGCTTCATTCTTGATTTGATCGTTATCGCGCCCGTTCGAGAAACTTGCGGGTATGTACTCGTAGTAGCGCTTGATGACTGACTGTGTTTCGGCAAACGAAACTTGGTTTCCCTGCCTGACCCGACTGAGAAATTCTTCGAGGTTCATCGATTGTTTACCGGATGAGTTGGGACAATTCCTTGAAATTCGGATGCTTAGAGTCACGCAACCATTCGAAAAGGACGGACTCGTAGTTGGATATGGTCACGTCGGCTTCGCGCATTCTTTCAAGGGCAAAGAATCGGTGTTCCTGCTTGCGGGAACAGACTGAATCTTCCGCAACAAAAACCGCATATCCCGCTTGTGTCAGTTCGACGGCGGTCTGCAGTACACAAACATGGGCTTCCTGTCCGACCAGTACCACCTGTTTGCGCCCGGTTTGTTCAAGGCTTTCCATGAATCCTTCCGCCGCGCAACAGGAGAACCCTGTTTTGTCGAACCGTTCAGCCGATGACGGAAGTTTGTCCAACAGGGACGGTTCGGTTTCGCCCAGCCCCTTCGGGTATTGTTCGGTCATCAGTACCGGGATCTGTAATGCGTCACAGGCTTGCAGCAGACTTTCAGCGTTTGCAAGCATTTGTTGAGCGTCGTCGTCGGGCATTGCAGTGGTGAGAATTGGCTGAATGTCGATTACGATCAACGCACTATCTGAGGCCTCGCAAAGGCTGGAAGGGTTCGTCATAGTCTTGATTCGGGAAATGATGAAAAGTAGGCAATCTTAAATGAAATTTCTCGCCCTGGAAACCGGTCAGTTTCCGGGATGCTGGGGTGGTCAGACTAAGTCGAGAAATCGATGGGTCGGATCATGGCCGTATCGATGCTCGGTCTCTGGGAAAATGCCGAGCCTTCCGAGTCTGCAATTGGTGTTGGCCGGTCTAATCGGGTATTTTTTCAGCCATTATCCTGTGCAGCCTTGGCCAGATTTTCTCCAGGATCAATGACTGACCGGTCCTGTTCGGGTGGATTCCATCCTCCTGCATATAACGGGGCCGGTCTCCGATTCCGGTCATCAGTTCGGGTACGAGGTCGATTTTGGTTTCGGTCGCAAGTTCTTGGTAAATTGCCTTGAACGAATCCGTATATCGCTTGCCATAGTTGGGCGGGATCTCTATGCCCAGAAGAATCACCTGCGAATTCGAAGACTGTGCACGGTCGATCATGGTTTTCAGGTTTTTCTTTATGACCCGGGGAGGCAGGCCGCGCAGGCCATCATTGCCACCCAGTGCGATAATGACGACTTGCGGATGATAGGTAGCGAGATCCTGATTGATCCGTGCAACCCCGCCACCCGTCGTGTCACCACTAATGCTCGAGTTAATGATTTCGCAATCGATTTTTTCACGCTTTAATTTCTGTTGTAATAGCCTAACCCAGCCTTGGGTCGTTTCCAGACCATAAGCGGCGCTGATGCTGTCTCCGATCACCAGTACGGGACAAGGCAGACAGACCGCGGGAATCGTGAACAACATCAAGATTGACAGGACTTTATTCTTGAACAGAAACATACAACGGTTCTCCGAGGAACAGCGAATCGTCGAGCATACCATGATTGATGTTCGTAACCTTTGTAAGCGTGTACCGACGCTGCAGGGAGAGTTGACCATAGTGGATTCGGTCAGCCTTTCAATAAGCAGTGGCACTACCGTGGCGATTGTCGGGGTCTCGGGGTCCGGAAAGACCACCTTGCTGAGCCTGCTCGCAGGGCTGGATTATCCGTCCGAGGGAGATGTCTTCCTGGATGGGCAATGCCTGACATCAATGGACGAGGACGGCCGAGCCCGGCTCCGAAGTCAATACATCGGTTTCGTGTTCCAGTCCTTTCAGCTGCTTCCGAATTTGACGGCAGTGGAAAACGTCATGCTACCACTCGAATTGCTCGATCGAAGCGATGCTCGAGCACAGGCTGAAACCCTGATGCAAAGGGTGGGACTGGCTGATCGCCAGACCCATTTGCCGAACCAGTTATCGGGCGGCGAACAGCAGAGGGTCGCCTTGGCCAGGGCCTTTGCCGTAACGCCCAGAGTGCTTTTTGCAGACGAACCCACGGGGAATCTTGACAGTGTCACCGGTGCGCAGATTATCGAACTGCTATTCGAAATGAATCGTGAAAACGGCACCACGCTGGTTCTTGTCACTCACGACGAGGAACTTGCATCCCGCTGTGAACGCCGGATCCATCTTCTGGCGGGCTCGGTCATGACCTCTAGCTGAGGTACTGCCAATGTTGCGATGGTTAAGGCTTTCGGTTCGTTTTCTGCAGAGGGATTGGCGTACCGGTGAACTGAATATTCTTGTAATTGCCTTGTTGATTGCGGTTGGAAGTACTTCTACCACCAGCCTTTTCAACGATCGTCTGAACCGCACCATGTCAATGCAGGCGGCGGCTTTTCTGGCCGCGGACCTGGTGGTGACCAGTCATTCTGCGTTGTCTGACGACTGGATTCGAAAAGCCGGCTTGAGTGGACTGCAATGGGCCATCAGCACCGAATTTTCCACCGTGATCTTGAATCAGGATGATTATTTGCTTTGCGGGATCAAGGCGGTTAGTTCTGCCTATCCGTTGCGCGGTAAGGTAAAGACCGCCGATGATTCCGGGGCGGTTGAAACGGTTGCCTCCGAGATCCCCAGCCCGGGTACGGCATGGGTTGAAGGCCGTGTATTGTCTGGCCTCGGATTGTCGGTCGGTGATTCGGTCGAAGTCGGGGAAAAGACCTTCAGGGTTGAACGGGTGCTGACCTATGAGCCTGACCGCCGAGGGAATCTGCTTGGCCTGACCCCGCGAGTACTGATCAATGACGCGGACCTGGCGGCGACGGGCGTCATTCAGCCCGGTAGCCATGCGCATTATTACGTCCTGTTTGCAGGTGTCATGAAGGATGTGATGCGGTTCAAGAGCTGGTTGAAGCCTCGGTTGAACCCCGGCGAGAAGCTTCTCGATATTCGTGAAGATCGACCCGAAATTGGCAGTGCTTTCAAGCGTGCGGAGAAATATCTGGGCCTGGCGAGTGTGGTCGTGGTCATGATTGCAGGGGTTGCCATCGGGATGTCAGCCAGTCGCTACTCAAGGCGTCATTTTGGGATGACAGCAATCCTTCGATGCATGGGAGTCCGTCAGAACGAGGTATTGTCTCTGTTCTTCTGGCAACTGGGTGTTCTTGGAATCATGGCATCATTGGTTGGCTGTCTGCTTGGCTGGATAACCCAGGAATTACTGGTTTGGTATCTTGGCAGCCTGCTTCCGGAAAACCTGGTTCAACCCAGCTGGTATGCTTTCGCCTTTGCGATTCTTACCGGAATGGTTGTTCTTGTCGGGTTTACGATACCGCCTCTGGTTCAGCAGCGGCGGGTTTCTCCCCTCAGAGTTTTACGGCATGATCTGGATCCGCAGCCGGTCAATCGGGGGCTGTCCCATGTGTTTGGGTTGGGTACAATCCTGGTTCTCATGTGGCTCTATACGGGAGATTTGCGACTGGTTTCGTATTTTGTCGTGGCGGCAGCAGTAGTGATTGTCTCTCTTGGAGGGGTGGTCTATCTGTTGATTCGGAGTACCCGACTGCTACTGCCGTTTCTTGGTCTGACCACTCGTTTTGGTATTCAGCAACTCAGCCGCAACGCCATTTCAAGCGTCGGTCAGGTTGTCGCGTTTTCGATTGCGCTGACCGCCTTGATCGTTCTCGGAGTGGTTCGTACGGACCTGATCAGCAATTGGCAGGAGGCTTTGCCCACAGACGCACCGAATCACTTTGCACTGAACATCTTTCCATTGGAATGGGAAGGGGTGCAGCAGTGGTTCAAGGACCGGGATGTCCAGGTTTCTTCGTTTTATCCAGTCGTTCGTGGCCGTCTGACCAAAATCAACGGCCAGGATGCGGCACTGCTCGTCGCTTCGGATTCGCAAGCGGAATTGGCGTTGAACAGGGACCTGAGCCTGACATATACCGGTGTCCTGCCGGAGGAAAACCGAGTAAAGGCGGGTGATTGGTGGGACGGTACTGCAGGTAACCAGCTTTCGATCGAACAGGGTCTTGCAGAAAGTCTCGGTGTCGGGTTGGGGGATCGTCTGACCTTTGCCATCGGAAGTCGTCGGCTAACGGTTCCCGTGACCAGTATTCGCAGCGTTAAGTGGGATACCATGAAACCCAACTTCTATGTCATTTTCTCCCCAGGTACGCTGGACGGTTATCCGAGTTTCTACATGACCAGCTTTTACCTGCCGCCTGAAAGGAAGCCGCTTTTGAAGGGGATGGTGAAAGCTTACCCGGGTGTTTCGGTTTTAGAGATCGACATGATTATCAGGCAGGTTCAGGGTCTTGTTTCTCAAGTCACCGTTGCTGTTGAATACGTATTGGTGTTTGCCTTGTTGGCGGGAGTTGCTGTCCTATTTTCGGCGGTTTACGCGGGGATTGACGAGAGGGTCTACAGTTCCTGCATTCTCAGGACCCTGGGGGCGGGACGCAAGGTGATTCGGCAGAACCAGTGCGTGGAGTTTGCCAGTATTGGCTTTATGGCGGGACTTCTGGGGGCCGTTTCTGCCGAATTTGTTCTCTTTTTTCTGTACGAGCAGATCCTTGATCTGCCGTACAGGTTTTCCTGGCAGATCCTGGTTTTCAGTCCTGTTTTAGGCGCAGGGTTGATTGCCCTGCTGGGCCTGTGGTGTCCCCGCCGGACCGTGACCGAAAGCCCCCTGGTCCTGATTCGGGAGAACGAATAGCCTGTCTGAAGGCATCAGCCACCGGGTTTCGTTTGCTTGAACGCGAAGCCAGTGGCTGACGATGACTAATTGCTCATGTGAATCTTGGAAGTCCAGCCGCTTTTCCCGTCGCACTGTTCGCCCTGAGGTTTGACCTTGACGTAGTGGATGAAATTGACAACGGTCCACTCCTCGAGTGTCGCCTTCGTACCTGCTTTAACAGTGCAGACATTGGTTTTTTCGCCGGAGCCTGCCGAACCGAAAGTCGGCATCCCCATCAGAAGGACTCTTCCTCCGTTAGGGCTTTGCAATGAATAGGTATCTCCTTTAACCAGGTTTGTACTCATTGCCTTGGAGTCTTCGGCTCCACTGCCAACAAAATTGAACACAAACAAAAGCAGGAGCACAGCGATGCCCCCGTAAAATGCCTTGGGATTTGATTCTTTCAAGCCGACAATGGTATTGATAATTTTGGTGGCTTGTTCGGTTTTAAATTTGCTTTCGTTACTCATTAAGTAGACCTCCTGTAGGGCAGTCGGTCATTATATACTTGCTGAAAGAGCATGTCCCAGCCAAGTTTATCAATCGGTATTTCCACTAGTGGTTTTTGGCGTGCAGTCGTTGCAATCCTAATCAAGAAAGATCGATTCAGAGTGAATCATTGGGATATTGTTTTTGGAACCTTTTCTCCGATTGCATTGCTAGAATATCCTGTAAGGAGATTTCCTTATGAAGAAAAGTCATCTCGCTAAGCGTTCCCGCAGCTCCGGGGTCAGTAGTTTCCTCGGAAAATTGGACAGAATGCCGGCGGTCCGTGAGGGTGGGAAGCGTGGCCGACTGGTCTTCTCGATGGATGCGACAGCCAGTCGTGAACCGATGTGGGATCAAGCCTGTCGCATACAGCGCCAAATGTTCGAGGTTACCGAATCACTGGGTGGGTTGAATGTTCAGCTCTGTTACTACCATGGTTTCGACATCTTTTATTCCTACCCATGGGCCAACAAGGCTTCAACGCTGCTCGGTCAGATGTCAGAAGTCTGCTGTGTGTCTGGGCATACTCAGATCTACAAAATCCTTGAGCACGCTTTGTCGGAGACCCGCAAACAAAAAGTGAACGCGGTAGTGTTTATCGGTGACTACATGGAAGAGAATGCTTCGACATTGTGCGGTTTATCGGGACAGTTGGGTATGCTGGGTGTTCCCGTGTTCATCTTCCATGAAGGGGGGGAGATTGGTGCAGAGAATATTTTCAAAAGGATGGTCAGTTTGAGCGGGGGAGCTTATTGCCGATTCGATGCGGGTAGTGCGGACTTTCTTGCGGAGTTGCTGGGTGCGGTTGCCGTTTATGCTGCCGGCGGCAGAAAAGCGCTTGATGACTATTCCAGGAAACACGGGAAGCGGGTACTGCTCCTGACTGATCAGATGAACAGAGACTAGATTGGCAAAGATCATTGTTGTTCTGGCAGTGATTGCTTTGGTCTGGGTTTGCCTGCGTTGGTTTACCCGGACGGCTGCAGCAGATATCAGGAAAAGCGTGAAGCGTTGGCTGGTCTGGGGGTGCGGCCTGCTCCTACTTTATTTGGTCGCGACAGGGCACCTTAACTGGTTGTTGCCGGTGATCGGGGGGTTGGTCGCTGTGCTTTTTCGATCGTTGCCGCATTTGTTGAGGTTTGCGCCTTTGCTGCAAAGGCTTTGGGTTCAGTACCGCCCTCGCGGGGGTACGGGCGGACCGGATGATGCATCCACGGTGGAAACGGAGTTCGTTCGCATGACGCTGGATCACGAGCGTGGTGAGATTATAGGGGAGGTGTTGAAAGGCAGTTTTTCCGGGCGCACCTTCAGCGAACTTGATCTACGCAGTCTCCTGCAACTGCGGCAAGAGGTACAGGGCATTGACGACGATGCTGTTGCCCTGATCGAATCTTATCTTGAGCGGATTTATCCCGACGAGTGGCGGACCGGCGACCCGCATGGGCGGGAACGGAAGCAGACCGGCTTCGAAACGGATGGTCAACGGATGAGCCGTGAAGAGGCGTTTGAAGTCCTGGGACTGGCCGAAGGGGTTTCGTCCGAGGAAGTCTCTCAGGCTCATCGCAGGTTAATGCAGAAGATCCACCCTGACCGTGGAGGCTCGGGTTACCTGGCTTCGAAGATCAATCGGGCAAGAGATGTCTTACTGGGATAGGTTGGGCCAGCTGCGGCCGATAACAGGGCTGAGCGAATGGCTGATGTTTACGCTTAGGCCCCTGTTCACCCGTCGAAAGCCCATTTTCCCGCTGGCTCTGCTGTTCCTTTTTTCGGCCTGCGCAATGATTCACGAGCCTTACTACGGTCTTGATGAAAAGACGCGTTTCCACCG
>JANXGZ010000109.1 GCA_024958995.1 Methylococcales bacterium
GCAGCCTGGGTTTACACCTCACGTCTGATGATGCAGAAATTGCCCGGGTACATGTTACCCAAAATCGGCGGCCCCGGCGAATTGGTCCTGACAATCAGCCAACCCCTCGGGCAGGACTAGATGGAGAGCACTCACGGCTTATTCCATCACTCCCTGTTACCGGTTTTGTTCCGCTTCTCCAAGGCAAGCAGCCGAGTGTGTCGCCAATCTGGTATTCGTTCAGCAAAAACCTTGGAACCTAGGAATCAAAACCGGCAAATGGCTGAATCACACCAACAAGATTCGCTGACTATGTCCAGATTGAACGGGCAAGCCATGAGCAGGCGACCATTGAAAACAGGTTCCGTGCTCAACACGAAGACAAGTGTAGAATCATCTCCTCTGAATCAGCCTTCTTCTGGCCAAGACCTTAACCAGGGTTATGATGTACCAACCCGGGAACGCCCGCAGACCGTATTCCAAACGATCAAACGCATCGCGCAACCTGGAGACAATCTGTTAAAAACCAATTCGGCACCATCACACAATGAAAAAAGGGCCTTTATTCATCCACGGTTCAATCTGCTTGGGCATCTTCCTGATTGGCTTTGGGCCAATCATTGTCGCTGTTACTGCGTCCGCCCTTGCTTCCATCGCTGGCTGTACTCTGGACGAAGGTTCTGCCCACCCGTGCTTGATCTTCGCAGTGGATATTGGGGAAACCCTCTATTCGATGGCCATGCTCGGATGGATAACCCGGGCGACGTTACCGGTCGCCGCAGCACTGTTCGTAATCTACGGGATTGTTGCCCTGGTACTACGGCTAATGAATAGAGCCGGGTAATCAGACCGATTCAGTTTAGTTAGACGCAACCAGGCGAGTCATCAAAACCAAACATACGCTGGACATGGACCGGGCATCAGTGACAATACCCTGTCTCGAGCAATGGGCAGCCTGCAGAGGGCCTGAGTCATCTGCTCAGGAAATTCCTCAAAAGATCGTGGCCATGGGCGGTCAGAATCGATTCGGGATGAAACTGGACACCTTCAACGTCGAATTCGCGATGGCGTACCCCCATGATTTCCTCCATATCCCCGGCTTCGTTCGCAGTCCACGCTGTCACCTCAAGGCAATCTGGAAGGCTGGCCTGATCAATCACCAGAGAATGATAACGGGTCGCTTCAAATGGGTTGGAAAGACCCTCGAATACCGAGACGTTGCGGTGGTGAACCATTGATGTCTTGCCGTGCATGATGCTCTTGGCTCGAACGATGCGGCCGCCGAAAGCGTGGCCGATGCTCTGGTGGCCTAGACACACACCAAGAATCGGGCAGCACCCCGCGAATTCGAGGATGGTGTCCACGGAGATACCGGCCTGCAAAGGTGTGCAGGGCCCCGGGGAGATAACGATCCTGTCTGGATTCATCTGCTTAACATCATTGACGGTCACCTGGTCGTTGCGAACCACTTCCACCTCGGCATCCAATTCACCCAGATATTGGACCAGGTTGTATGTAAACGAGTCGTAATTGTCGACCATAACCACTCTGTTCCCGCTCATCGCTCGCCTCTCCCGTCAAGCCCGGCCTCGGCCTTTGCGACCGCCCTGAAAATGGCGCGTCCCTTGTTCATGGTTTCGTCCCATTCGTTTCGGGGAATCGAATCGTAAACGATCCCTGCCCCAGCCTGTATATGAAGAGTTTTGTCCTTGATCACTGCAGTCCTTATGGCGATCGCGGTATCGAGATTCCCCGACCAACCAATGTAACCCACCGCGCCGGAATAAACCCCCCGCTTGACGGGTTCCAGTTCGTCGATGATTTCCATGGCACGGATCTTTGGTGCCCCGCTCACGGTTCCCGCCGGAAAAGTCGCTGACAGTACATCGAAGGCATTCTTTCCTTCCTTCAGTTTCCCGGTAACGTTCGAGACAATGTGCATAACATGGGAGTAGCGTTCGATGATCATCTTGTCGGTAAGCCGCACGGTTCCTGTCTGGGATACGCGCCCGGCATCATTCCGGCCAAGGTCAATCAACATCAGGTGTTCTGCCAGTTCTTTCGGATCAGCCAGGAGCTCGCGTTCCAACGCCTCGTCCTCATCACGGGTCGCCCCCCGCGGCCGGGTTCCTGCAATCGGCCTGACGGTCACCGTACCGTCCTCTAGACGTACCAGTATCTCGGGTGACGAACCAACGATCTGGAAGTCTTCCAGATTCAAATAATACATGTACGGGGACGGGTTCAGGCACCGGAGAGCCCGGTAAAGGTCGAGCCCTGACGCCTGGTAGGAAATCGACAGGCGCTGGGACAAAACCACCTGCATGACATCGCCGGCAATGATGTAATCCCTGATTGTGGCAACCGCCGATTCGAAGCCCTGCTGGGTAAAACCGGAAACAAAGTCACTTTCGTCAATCTTTCTCCCGGAATGAGGCGCGGTCTGCAGCTGTACCTCGCGCAACCGCTTTCCCTGTTCCTCAAGCTTGTTCTGAGCGGCATCGAAGGCCCCAGCCTCCCGGGGATCAACATGGGTAACAAGCAGGAGTTTCCCGCTCAGATTATCAAAAACCACCAGATCCTCGGAAACCATCAACAAAACATCCGGTGTCCCTAGGGGGTCCGGCTTTACTTCCCGACGCAGCCGCGGCTCGATGTAAGCCACTGTTTCATATCCGAAATAACCGACCAGGCCGCCGTTGAAGCGGGGCATCCCTTCCACTTCGGGCACCCTGTAGCGACTCATCAATGCCTCGATCCAGGTGAATGGGTCTGGGGTCGTTGCCAACTCTATAACGTCTCCGTCCCGTTCGATACGGATTTCATCGCCGTAGATCTTGATGACGGTGCTGCAGGGAAGCCCAATTATCGAATAACGTCCCCACTGTTCGCCGCCATGAACTGATTCGAAAAAATAGGAGTATGGACCGTCGGCCAGTTTCAGGTAAGCACTGAGGGGTGTATCGAGATCCGCGAGAATCTCCCGCGACACGGGAACATGGTTGTAACCTTGATCGGCAAACAGCTTGAATTGATCGGGCTTCATTGTTTACATTGTCTTCAGAGTAATCGGAAACACATTAGGCGCAACACGGCGTGCCTTACGCCACACCGCCGACTCACAGCTCAGCGCCGAAACGCCATCGTTCTCTGAATTTCAATGTAGATCCTTCTTTCTTGCACCCATCAAGCTGCGGTCCGGAGAAGATCCGGCAAGTCTGCCAGCGACTCGACAACGTGGTCCGCCCCAAGTTGATCGACAGTGTAATCACCAATGTAGCCGTAAGGCACACACACTGAACGGAAACCCGCAGCCTTTGCCGCCTGGATATCGTTGAGCGAATCGCCAACCATCACGGCGTTGCAGGGTGCGATGTTAAACTGCTCGGCGGTTTTCAGCAACGGCATGGGGTGCGGCTTGCGTTTCTGGTAAGTGTCTCCGCAGGCGACCGACTGGAAATAACGGGCAAGGCCGATTCTTTCCAGCAGGGTCGCGGTAAAGCGAGAATGCTTGTTAGTGATACAGGCAAGGATCATTCCTTCTTCCCGAAGTTTTTCCAACCCTTTCACAACCCCGGGGTAAAGCGCACTGCGTTCGCTGAGATGGGCCTCGTAGACTTCCGAAAACACTTGATAGGCCTGTTCGAATTCTTCAGGCAGATTTTGCGGGTTCATTTCCTGGGTCAGGGCCCGTTGGACCAGCTTGCTAACCCCGTTCCCGATCCAGCTGCGAATCTTTTCCTGGCTGACCGGATTCCTTCCCAACCGTTCAAGCATTCGTTCCACGGCAAAGGCCATGTCCGGCGCGCTATCCACCAGCGTCCCGTCAAGATCAATCATAACCAGTTCGGTTCGGCTCACGGATGGCCTTTCCCCGCGAGGGAAAGCTCACTGCGCATTTTTTCAATCACCCCTTCGTACTTCTCCTTCCCGAAAATCGCCGACCCCGAAACAAAGGTGTCAGCGCCGGCCTCGGCGATTTCCCGAATATTCGTCTCGTTCACACCGCCGTCAATTTCAAGCCGTATGGGCCGTCCCGAAGCGTCGATACGCTCACGAACCCGGCAAAGCTTGTCCAGCACTCCAGGGATAAATGCCTGTCCGCCGAAGCCCGGGTTGACAGACATCAGCAGGATCATGTCCAGCCGATCCATCACATGATCCAGGTAATGGATCGGTGTCGCTGGGTTCAGCACCAAGCCTGCCCTGCATCCTTGATCACGAATCAGTTGCAAGGTCCTGTCAACGTGATCCGAGGCTTCTGGATGAAAGCTGATGAAATTCGCCCCCGCGTTGGCAAAATCGGGGATAATCCGATCCACCGGGCGGATCATCAGGTGCACGTCAATCGGAGCCTTGATGCCATACGAGCGCAGGGCATCGCAGATCATCGGGCCAAACGTCAGATTGGGGACATAATGATTATCCATGACGTCGAAATGAACAATATCCGCTCCCGCCGCCAGAACACGATCTACATCCTCGCCCAACCTCGCGAAATCTGCGGACAAAATCGATGGGGCAATCCAGTGTTCGAGCATCTGACCTGATCCGTTTAAAGGCGTTTTATTCTAATCCATACAGCCAAATTAATCAGCCCGGTCAAACGACATGTCCTTGCCCCGTTCTCCGTTCCCTGTAAGCTAAGGTTGATGTACCCGCAAACGGGCCACCTGGCTTGGCTACACTACGACCAATCGTGACCGATCAGGAAAGATCACTCCATCCCATTTGCTTCCGGCATGTTAGCGAACCCTCCATTACCCTTTAAATCAACCTCGATCTCTGGCAGATTAAATCTATTTCGCCAATCAGAACCCAAATCTCTTATGACTTTTCCTGCTGACAACCCTGTGGTGCTGATCGACGGATCTTCCTTCCTGTTCCGAGCTTTTCATGCGCTACCCCCCCTCACCAACTCGAGCGGCAATCCAACAGGGGCAGTTCTCGGTGTGTCCAACATGCTCCGCAGAATAATGGACGATTGCAATACGCCCTATTTCATTGTCGTTTTCGACGCGCCCGGAAAAACATTCCGTAACGACCTGTACTCCGAATACAAAGCTCATCGTCCACCCATGGCCGAAGAACTCAGAGAACAAATAGCACCGCTGCACGAACTGATCCGGGCCATGGGAATCCCTCTCATCATGGTCAGCGGAGTGGAAGCTGATGACGTAATTGGGACTCTCACCCGGCAAGCAGTCGAGCACGGTCACTCGGTCATCATCTCGACGGGTGACAAAGACATGGCCCAACTGGTTACCGACTCTGTAGTTCTGGAGAACACCATGTCCGGCACTCGTCTGGACGTCCAGGGCGTGATAAACAAATTCGGAGTGCGGCCTGACCAGATCATCGATTACCTGGCACTAATGGGCGACAGCGCCGACAACATTCCGGGAGTTCCCAAGGTCGGCCCGAAAACCGCGGCAAAATGGCTCGGCGAATTCCAGACCATCGATGAATTAATCGAGAACGCTGACAAGATCAAAGGCAAGGTCGGTGAGGCCCTTCGTGACAATCTCGATCAATTGGCACTAAGCCGGCTGTTGACCACCATCAAGTGTGATGTGCAACTCGAGACCACGCTGGATTCCATGAGGCGGACTCCGCCCGACAACCAAGCCCTTCAATCACTACTCCAGACATTGGAATTCTCCTCCTGGTTGAAACAGGTTCAGGAGTTGCTGGATTCGGCCAGAAGCAGCCCAGAAAAGACAAAACGTCCCGAACCGATATATGAGACCGTTCTGACCGAAGGCGAACTGCAGAAGTGGCTACAGCGCCTGTCCCGTTCGGATCTTTTCGCCTTTGATACCGAGACCACCAGTTTAAACTATGCCGAAGCCTCGGTCGTCGGGGTGTCCTTCGCCGTGGAGCCCGGCCACGCCGCCTATGTGCCACTGGCCCATGACTATCCGGGAGCACCCGAGCAACTAGACCGCGATAGGGTACTGGCCAAGTTGAAGCCCCTACTCGAAG
>JANXGZ010000181.1 GCA_024958995.1 Methylococcales bacterium
CCGGGTGTTAAAACCTGCAGACACCGGCAGGCCGAAACCAGGTTCCGGAAATCCCTCGCTCAGTGGCAGAAAGACGCCCACCGTCATCACCAAACCGATCACTCCAACCACATTCGGATCCTGTATGGCGCAGTATCTGTTCCAAGGTCCTCTCTAATTCAAACTTGCCAGAACACCCCTACCCCAATTCCATCGCCTTTCTTAAACACCACATGGCAAACTATGCCCTCTGTACAAGCCCAACTATCGGTTTCCATTTTCGTCGCTTCGGCGAACAATCATCACCTCACCGAATAGGATCCACTGTCTACCGAAACCACCAAAACCGATTCCTTACTAGCAGCAACCGGCAACTGTCCGTCCGACGGCAGTTCAATCAGGCTCTGTCGGTTTGTCTGTCATTCGTTCACAACCTCCAGAATGTGCGTGGGCATTCGACCGGACCGTAAAGCAAAAGCAAAAGAAATATTGCGATTTCAACACTTCTGTGCCAGTTTTTATGTCGATGGGGTGATATGAGAACATTCAATTTAACAGCGGAGATCCGACTGGCCAGGGTCCGAGGTGATACACCATGCCAGAGTTGCTGAAGGAATACAGGAAGCTACCGTACGGGCCAAGCAAGAATCAGCGGAGTCCACGGGCTCCCGGCCCGCCATGTCATCCATACACTCGGGCCCGTATGGTCCGGTAGGACCCGCAATGAAGCATTCTTGTTGACTTCCTGCTACAGGGAATCGATGAAACTGACTCTCATCCCCGATTGCGTAATAATATCTTTATATTCTACACCATAGGTGTTTACTGGGATCCGTTGATGTTTGTAACTTCTGTGTAACTTCTCACACCATCCAAGTGTGGGTTAAGGACGAAAGAAGGATTTATATCGATAATGAAATCAATTCCAAATGTTCAGAACGATCCCGTTTGAAATTCTCCTCTGTAGAAGAGAATTTATAGCGTCAGTTGAAAGCTAAGGAGGTTTAAAATGAATCGTTTTAAAATAGTATCATCAATCATCCTGTTGGGGTTTTCATCCGTTGTTTTGTCAGCTGGTTATCGTCTTTCTGAAGCTCGTGCTCTGGCGTCTGCTAAATCAAAAAGTAATCATTCTTGTCGTGTAATAAAGGAAAATCTTAATGATAATTATGAGTCCTATTTGTTTGAATGTGGAGATAAAAGGATTTCAGTTACTTGTGATGTTAAGGAAGGGGAATCGCGCACTTATTCCGCCTCACTTTCCTGCTATTAATGTTTGACCGCGTAACAATACGCATTCTCTGCCATTTCCTGTGGCGTCTACGGTGACCCAATGGAGCTAGCTGCCAAAGTCCCAATCGATACGCTGCGTGAATTTCTTGCAACTGCAAACCCGATGCGAAAATTACTATTGGCCGGCCTTGAAGAAGACGTATTCACCTATTCGGCCAGACTGCACCCGTAAATCGACTGTTTCCTTGAACGAGACCCCTTTTACAGCTGGAAGGCATTTGAGACCGCAACACATCACAAAGGAATAACCAGCCATGACTAATAAAGTCCAGCGAAGCGAAGAGGAATGGACACGCTGCCTGAATCCCGATCAATTCAGGATCTGCCGGCAGAAGGGCACGGAGCCGCCATTCACCGGCGAGTACGTGAACAACAAGGCAGACGGTGCTTACGAATGCGCCGGTTGCGAGCAGGTGCTGTTCGATTCCACACACAAGTACGATTCCGGTTCCGGGTGGCCCAGTTTCTGGAAATTATCTACAGCTGATTCGATCAACGAAATCGTCGATCGCAGTCACGGCATGCACCGGACCGAGGTAACCTGCTCCGGCTGTGGCTGCCACCTCGGGCACGTGTTCGAAGACGGGCCACAACCGACTGGGCTACGCTACTGCATCAACTCGCTGTCGCTTTCCTTCAGACCAAGGCACAGTAAACGATGAAAATTGAACCCGAAACCAGGGCCCACGCTGAGAATCTGCTTCGGTTCATCGACGCCAGCCCCAGTCCGTGGCATGCCGTCGAGATGATCAAAAGAAGTCTGGAAGAAAATAGCTTTTGCGAACTAAAAGAGTCGGACTCCTGGTCTCTAGGGCCGGGAGGTCGCCATTACGTGGTGCGCGACGGATCTTCGATTATTGCCTTCGTAACCGGCGACCAAGCACCCACCGAAACCGGCTACAGGATCATCGGTGCACACACCGACTCGCCCGGCCTGCGAATTAAGCCCAACCCGGTAACCCAGTCAGGCGGAATGAGCCGGATCGGTGTCGAAGTCTACGGAGGACCGATCCTGGCCACCTTTACCGATCGGGACCTCAGTCTAGCCGGGCGAGTTGCCATCATGGACGGTGGCGGACGTTTCAGTACCCGACTAATCCACATTGAGAAACCCCTGCTTCGATTGCCCAACCTGGCGATCCACATGAACAGGAAAGTTAATGAGAAAGGATTGCTGCTGCACATCCAGAACGAACTGCCACTGATCCTTTCCAACAGCAACGGGGAAGACAGCGACGGAAAGGATTTTCTCAACCTGCTCGCCAGGCAGGTCGACACCAAGATCGATTCGATCACCGCTTGGGATCTGGCGATTTTCGACACTCAGCGGGGTACTCTTTACGGGCCTGACGATGAATTCCTCGCCAACAGCCAACTGGACAACCTGGCCTCCTGCCATGCGGCGCTGACAGCATTGTTGAGCGAAGAAGCGCTGGAAGGAGAAACAACACGGGTCTGCGCGTTCTTTGACCACGAGGAAATCGGCAGCGAAAGCCTGAAAGGCGCTGATAGCAGCTTCCTGCCGGATGTACTGGAACGCATCTCCATAGCCCGGAACCAAACACGCGAAGCCTACAAAAGAGCACTGGCAACAAGTTTCCTGATCAGCGCCGACATGGCCCATGCCTACCAGCCGAACTTTGCGTCAGCCTACGAACCCGATCACCGGGTGCGGGTCAACCACGGCCCGGTCATCAAAATCAACGCAAACCAGCGCTACACCTCCGAAAGCATATCGGATTCGCGTTTCATCCAGTTATGCTCGGAAGCCGGTGTCCCCTGGCAGAAATACAACCACCGTAGCAACTTGCCCTGCGGAAGTACCATAGGCCCGATAACATCGGCAAAGCTAGGAATCCGTTCAGTTGACGTGGGCTGTCCGCTGTGGGCTATGCACAGCATCCGGGAAAGTGCCGGGGTCCTAGACCACGAATACATGACACGGGCGATGACCCGTTTCTTTAACCAGGAGATCTGAGGCAGCAGGCTGCCCAGGAAAGAAAAGACCGGGGCTCAGCCGCGAAAACCGAGGTCACCCCAAGTTGCCTGGAGCAACGCGACTCCAGCGAGCACTGCGGTCTCTGTTCTAAGAATACGAGGGCCCAGACAAATACCCGTGAACCCGGCATCAAAAGCCTGCTCACGTTCCAAAGGGGAAAACCCTCCCTCCGGGCCGGACAACAGGGAAACGCAGTCCGGAACGGTATCCAGGTCACCGAGAGACCGAGTAGAAAGGGGATCCAGGAACAACTTTAAACCACTGCACTGTTTCAGCCAGGACAGGAGAGGTTGAGGCGGATTGACTTCAGGAACCTTGGCACGGCCCGATTGTTCACTGGCATGCTGTGCGACTTTCTGCCAGTGGGACTGCTTCTGAAGTGCGCGGACGGTGGTATCCACCTTAACCACCGTCCGCTCCGTAAACAGAGGACTGACGCCGGCCACACCGAGTTCAACCGATTTCTGGATGGCAAAATCCATCCGTTCGCCTCGTGAGATTCCCAGGCCCAGGTAAATGACCAATCGTGATTCGGTATCGCACGGGCCCGCCGATTCGACCTCAAGGGTCACCGATTTCTTGCTCACCAGGACAAGAACTGCGCCATATTCAAAGCCCTCTCCGTCGAACAGACTCAGTGAGTGGCCTTTTTTCAGGCGAAGTACGCTGCGCACGTGGTGTGCACTGACATCGTCCAGTTCCACATGAGCACCGAGGCTGAGAGCAACGGGCAGGTAAATTCTTGGAATTCGCATGACTCAGGCTCCGTACCGAGTAACCTGAAATTGGTCAATTCGGCCCACACTCTGCCTCCGTATACCCCGACAAACGAGACCTGTTGAACGGCTGACTCGGTTTACTTCAGGTCAAGGTTGTCCCAAATACGACGAATCAGATGAGACCGGTTCATCGTATAGAAATGGAGCCCTGGCGCGCCGTTATTGAGCAGACGCTGGCACAGACCACTGACCAATTCAACACTGAGAGAATGAACTGATTCCCTATCGTCACCGAAATACTCGAAGCGCTTCCTCATCCAGCGCGGTATCTCCGCACCGCAGGCCTCGGAAAAACGCGAAATCTGGAAGAAGTTGCCAATGGGCATAATTCCGGGGGTAATCGGAACATCAATTCCGTTCTTGTCGCAGGCATCGCGAAAGCGGAAATAAGCATCAGCATTGTAGAAATACTGGGTTATCGCACCATTGGCACCGGCATCGATCTTACGCCTGAAGTTCTGGAAATCGGCCTCGATGTCCGGCGCCTGCGGATGCATTTCCGGGTAAGCTGCTACCTCAATTTGGAAATAAGCTCCGGTTTCTTGCCGGATGAACTCGACCAGTTCATTGGCATAACGAAACTCGCCAACATCCATCATTCCGGAAGGCAGATCACCGCGCAGGCATACGATCCTGCGGATTCCCTGCATCCGGTAGTCCTCGATAATCCCCCGGATATTTTCACGGGTAGACCCGATACATGAGATATGCGGCGCTGATTCAATCCCGGTTCTAACCTTGAGGTTCATCACCGTCTCGCGGGTCTTGTCACGGCTTGTTCCGTCGGCTCCGTAGGTCACTGAGAAAAACAGCGGATTCAGAGCAGCCAGGTCTTCCGACGTTTTTACCAGCAATTCTTCCGCCTCGGCTGACCGTGGCGGAAAAAACTCGAAACTGTATTCCTTTTCGTACTGGTTTTTCGGTTCCATTACCTGGTTAGAGGCTATCGATCATAAGAAACTGCCGAAACAATCAGTAACGGTAATGCTCAGCCTTGAAGGGTCCGTCCTGACTCACACCGATATACTCCGCCTGCTTTTCCGTCAATCGGGTCAGGTGAACACCGAGTTTTTTTAGGTGCAGTGAAGCCACTTTCTCGTCGAGCCTCTTGGGCAGCACGTAAACCTCGTGCTTGTAATTCTCTGCGTTGTTCCAGAGTTCTATCTGGGCCAGCACCTGGTTCGAAAACGAGTTCGACATGACGAAGCTCGGGTGCCCCGTAGCGCAGCCCAGGTTCACCAGACGTCCTTCCGCGAGGATGATGATCCGCTTTCCGTCCGGGAAAATCACATGATCCACTTGGGGTTTGATGTTCTCCCACTGATACTGGCCCAGCGAAGCAATATCGATTTCGGAATCGAAATGACCGATGTTGCAAACAATCGTCTGGTCCTTCATGGCCTTCATGTGTTCATGGGTAATCACGTGGAAGTTTCCGGTCGCGGTAACGAAAATATCGGCTTCGGTTGCCGCCTGATCCAGATTCACCACGCGGTAACCTTCCATTGCTGCCTGCAGAGCACAGATCGGGTCAATTTCGGTCACCCAGACCGTGGCACCCTGACCACGGAGCGACTGCGCACAGCCCTTGCCGACATCGCCATAACCGCAAACGACTGCGATCTTGCCAGCAATCATAACGTCAGTTCCGCGCTTGATGCCGTCAAGCAGCGATTCCCGGCATCCATATAGGTTGTCGAACTTGGATTTGGTCACCGAATCATTGACATTGAAGGCAGGGGTTTTCAGCGAGCCCTTGCTGACCATCTCGTAAAGGCGCAACACCCCGGTGGTGGTTTCCTCGGAAAGCCCGCGAACGTCCTCCATTAATTCCGGGTACTTGTCGTGCATTACCAGGGTCAGATCGCCACCATCATCCAGCAACATATTTGGCCGCCACCCGTCCGGCCCAAAAATGCTCTGATCGATACACCACCAGGCCTCGTCCTCAGTCTCACCCTTCCAGGCAAAAACCGGGATTCCTGCAACAGCAATTGCAGCCGCCGCATGATCCTGGGTCGAGAAGATGTTGCAAGATGACCAGCGAATCTCCGCTCCAAGGTCGGCCAGTGTCTCGATCAAGACAGCAGTCTGGATCGTCATGTGCAGACAACCGGTGATTCGAGCACCCTTCAATGGCTGTTGAACCCGATATTCTTGACGAATAGCCATCAGTCCCGGCATTTCGGTTTCAGCAATATTAATTTCCTTGCGCCCCCATTCCGACAGCGAAATGTCGGCGATCTTGTAGTCGGGAGTCAGATTCGAAACGGGTTGACTGCTCATATTTAAGGTGTTCTCTAGATAATTAAAGTCGATGAGTGCGTTGCAGATGGCCTCAGAGACCGGAAGCGTCCTTCAACAACTCGGCCTTGTCTGTTTTTTCCCAGGAAAAGGTATCCTCGGTTCGACCAAAATGGCCGTACGCTGCGGTTGTCTGGTAGATCGGTTTCAACAGATCCAGCATTGCGATCAAGCCTTTCGGCCGCAGGTCGAAATGTTCCCGGATCAGGGTATTCATGCGATCCTCATCGACCTTACCAGTTCCGAACGTTTCCACGCTGATCGAAGTAGGCTCGGCAACACCGATGGCATACGACACCTGGATTTCACAACGTTCGGCAAGCCCGGCCGCAACGATGTTCTTGGCCACGTATCGACACATGTAGGCAGCCGAGCGATCCACCTTGGAGGGGTCCTTGCCGCTGAAAGCACCGCCGCCGTGACGGGCCATGCCTCCGTAGGTATCGACAATGATCTTGCGCCCGGTAAGGCCGCAGTCACCGACCGGACCGCCGATGACAAACTGGCCGGTCGGGTTGACCAGGAACTGAGTGTCCTTGTGGATCCATTCGGACGGCAGAACCGGAAGAATAATCTCGTCGATGACGGCTTCCCTAAGTTCCTTTCCTCCGATGTCGGGAGCATGCTGCGTGGACAGAACCACGGCATCAACCGCAACCGGCCGGTTGTTTTCGTAACGGAAAGTCACCTGGCTTTTGGCATCCGGCCGAAGCCACGGAAGAACCTTGGCCTTCCGCAATTCAGCTTGCCGCTGCACCAATCTGTGGGAATAGGTGATCGGCGCCGGCATCAGCACATCGGTTTCGTTGCTGGCATATCCGAACATCAGACCTTGGTCGCCGGCACCCTGCTCGTGATCCTCCGATTCGTCAACGCCCATCGCGATATCAGAGGACTGCTTGCCAATCGCGTTCAGAACTGCACAACTTTGCCAGTCAAAACCGATCTCCGGATTATCGTAACCGATATCCCGAACCACGCCCCGAACCAGGTTTTCCATATCCACCCAGGCGTTGGTCGTAATTTCTCCGGCCAAGATAACCATCCCAGTCTTAACCATTGTTTCACAAGCGACCCGTGAACGGGGGTCCTGCTCAAGCAAGGCGTCCAAAACAGCATCGGACAACTGATCGCAAACCTTGTCAGGATGCCCTTCAGACACCGACTCCGAGGTAAATATGAAATCTTGACTCATCGTTGTATTCCTTTGCCCAGATCGCTATTGGTTAGTTTTTATAGTAAACAACAAGTTTCCGCGTTCTTTCGCGAACGTAACCAAGCATAATAGCATGGAGATTGAATATTTTGTATTGGTTCGTTGATTACCAGATCCGGCAAGCCTACCCCGGGCAATCTATCGATGAGCCACCAAAAGGGCGTCAACCTGGCAAACCAAACCCGGCCAGCAGTTCCTGCGTCTGACTGAAGGACTCGAGGACATAATCAGCCTTTTCAAGGCCTGGCAGGCTGCGCTGGTCCCTCCCCCGGGTAAAGAAAACCGTTCGTGCGCCTGCAGCAATACCGCATTCGATATCAAATCTGAAGTCGCCAACCATGGCCACTTGATCCGGACGCAGCGTCCAGCCCTCGCAGATTGAAAGGATGGCCCACGGGTCTGGCTTCGCCGGACCGTCTTCACGAGTAATCATCCAGTCAAAACGCAGACCGCACTGGATCAACATAAGTTCCGCCATCGGACGGCTGTTCCGTGTCACGATCGCCTTCCTGATCCCGTGGAAATCAAGATGCTGGAGAAAACTCGCAACACCCTCGATGAGCACGGCACGCCTAGCCCCCTCAAGCTCATGCCTTTCCAGGATCTTGCGGCAACGCTCGGCCCGAATACCCTTCATTATCTCGATTTCCTCCAGGATCGAACTACCCGGCGCAAGCTCCATGTCCCGTCTCATGACCCCGAAGTCCAGGCTGGAATCCACCAGCGTCCCGTCAAGATCAAAAACAAACCCCTCTACCGAATTCACTTGACTGTTTGCTCCTCTGTGCGATCATCGCTGTGCTCCCGTCGAACGATCATCTTTCACCCACGCATTTCATCGCCACCCGCACACGCGAAAAACCCGCGTCAAGCATGAACCAACCCTCACGAAAATCGACCTTATTGTATCCCGGGATCATCCTGGCGATCACGTTGCTTAGCCTTTTCGGCAAGGTCCATGCCCACGGCGGGGTGGCCGTCGAGGAAGACATTTGCATGATTCGTTTCGGCTTCTACAAGGCACACTTTACGGTTTACCAGCGGCAAACTCGCGGAGGAAAGGAGTTCTGCGAAGATCTACCTGATGCGGGCCCAACGACGTTTGTCATGGGTTATCTTCACGACAGCCTGAAAGAAGTACCGGTCGATTTCCGCATCATCCGTAACACCACCGACCTTGGCCGGTACGTCAAATGGAGTGATCTTGAAAAGATCGGCGATCTGGAGCCGATGACTGTATTTTACCTCCCCCCGGAGCGGCGTGCAGACGCAGTGCTAAAGATCAACCATACTTTTGATCGGAAGGGAGACTACATCGGGGTCGTAACCGCCCCGCATCCCAACCAAGATAAGGTTTACCGCGCCGTGTTTCCGTTTCAGGTCGGCAACAGCAGGTTCGTTTACATCGCCCTTGCCGCAATCCTCGCCGTACTCCTTTTCCTGCAATGGCGTTTCAGGCAAATCAACACCCTCATGCGCGGGTTGCCCCTCCGCCGTGACAGGGCATCCTGATCATGCCGAGCCTGAACGCCGAAACGCAACCTGAAAAGTCAACCGCCAGCGGCTCTTCGCGCCATTGATGACCGATACTGCTTCGTTTCGGTCCCTGTTTCGCTGAGCATGATCTTTTCCGGAAGGAACCGGACCGATGGCAACCGGGTCCGACGATCTATCGATGAAAACCGGCTCAAGGTGAGCTTCGACGTTCACGGCTACATGCGGACCAAATGCACCTGACTGGTTTGGGTCGAAAGGAAAGACATTAAACACGCTGTATCGAAACAGTTCAGCGAGTCAAACGCGGGAATGCGCCGTAAGCAACGTTGTCACAAACCAAGTCAAATGTCGCGAGTTACACGCCCAAACCTGCAAGTCAGGAAATCACCCAATGCGCAGCCTCGATCAAGCCGGCACCCCGTGTCCCGTAGATTGGACCTTTAATCCGCTCGGGACAGACTCAAGACACCGCTCGTTGTTTTTCGGATACATTCCAGGCAGCCGCCGTTCCGGTCTTCTTCCCCCTACGCTTCTGGTCTGTCTGATTACCGCGATTTCGGTACCCGGATTTAGTCCCCGATTTACCATTGCTCCCAGGCTTTCTGTTGTTGCGAGGTTTTTTCGCTAGATCAACAGGACGAAAAGCTGGCAATTGGTGCTCGGGGGCAAAACCTTCAACTTCCTGGCGTTCAAGATTGCGGTTGATCAAACGCTCGATGTCGCGAAGTTGCTTGATCTCATCGGCACTTACCAGCGAAATTGCTTCCCCCTCACTGCCTGCACGACCGGTTCTACCGATACGGTGCACGTAGTCCTCGGGCACATTCGGCAGGTCAAAGTTGATAACGTGCGGCAGCTGAACTATATCGATGCCACGAGCGGCAATGTCAGTTGCCACCATTACATCAACCTTGCCGTGTTTGAAATCGGCAAGCGCCCGAGTACGCTGAGCTTGGCTTTTATTCCCATGGATCGCAACTGCACGAATATCGGCTTTACCTAGTTCTTTTACCAAGCGATTCGCGCCGTGCTTGGTGCGACTGAAAACGAGCACCTGAGCCCACTGGTTTTCTCGAATGAGGTGGCTCAGCAATCTGGTTTTTCTGCTCTTATCAACCGGGTGGATACGCTGCCGAATTCTTTCAACGGTTGTATTCCTTGGCGCCACATCAACCTCCGCCGGGTCATGAAGCATCGTCCGCGCGAGTTTGCGGATCTCATCCGAGAAGGTTGCAGAGAATAACAGCGATTGCTTCTTCTTCGGCAGGAGAGACTGGATCCGTCTGATATCGGGGATAAAACCCATATCCAACATCCGATCCGCTTCATCCAATACCAGTGCTTCAATCGAGTCAAACCGGATGGCTTTTTGTTGAAAGAGATCCAACAGACGCCCGGGAGTCGCCACCAGTATGTCTACACCTCGGCGGAGTTGCTTGATCTGTGGATTAACATTCACACCACCAAAGACAACAGCCGAACTTACCTTCAGATGCTTGCCGTAGGTCTCAATGTTCGCTTGGATCTGCGCAGCCAGTTCACGCGTTGGCGTAATGATCAAGACCCGCGCGCAGCCGCCTTTCACTGGTTGTCTACCGTTTAGATGTTGCAACAGTGGCAAAACAAATGCGGCAGTTTTGCCCGTGCCGGTTTGGGCGGACGCCATCAAGTCTCTACCGTCTAAAACAACCGGTATTGTGGCTAACTGAATGGGAGAAGGCGTACTGTAGCCTTTTTCTTCCACAGCGCGAAGTATCGGTTCGATTAAACCGAGATTATTAAATGTCATGAATTTCCTATAGGCGACCTTGTAGTCGCTTATCTAATGAACAGGGGCTAACGCTGGATTAAGAGCATGGCCGTATATGTGCTTATTGCACGCGCGGCATTCAGAAATTGGCACTCTTTGAGGAGGGACAGTAGCCGGGTCACTACCCGGTACTTACAACTAAAGGATGGCGCTTGCTGGTCATGGCGACCAGCGGGACGCACTTTAGGGGGTTATTGGTTGCAATGCAAGGAAAATATTGAAGAAATTGAGTCCTAGTCTCTCATAGCACCCGCTACGCAAAATCATTGGGCACTTTATCGCAAACGTCGCTCAAGCCAACGCAAGTACAGGAAAATGGGCCGAAACCAAAATACTGTCGTTACTATTTAGGTTTTTACACGATGCCTTTCAACTAAAGATCATATCTCTTTTTCCTGTAAACGACGGGATTTTTCTCCTGGTGCGGAACGCGGCGCATCGCCGCCAAGATCGGAGCCCTCTAGATCCTCAGCGACGCCACCTGCCCGCTACTGAAAAATTCCTTCACTCGGTCCGACTGGCGGGTCCAAAACCCCGGTGGATCCGGCTAGCGCATCCGCGCCGAGCAGGAGACGGCTTCCCGAAAGACGAAGGAAGAAATCGCCTAAAATTTCTATTTCAACAGGTTCGGAATACCGAAAAACCTGTTCATTAATTTTTGTCTTAAAAGTGGTTGCGGCAGTATTCTTACAATGTCTAAGGCCTTATAAAAGGTTCGCAAGGAGAACGATATATCTACGATAGGATACGGCAGAAATGTCAAATGGATGAAATCCGTATCTCCATGCAACATGGAGTTCATGTTTCGACATAAACTAAAATTGAGAAAAGAACAGATTGTAAAAATGAAATATAACCGTGAAGATGATGTCTTGATACAGGAACTAGGACAAGAATACGGGATTTCTGATGGTAGCATCTACCGACTGACGAGAACTGTTTAGAAGCTGGGGTTGTTATGGGTTTGTTGGATAAGTTTTTTGCTAAGAAAGATGGGTTGGACACCAGATACTATAGAAATGGACAGAAGAAAGGCGAAGCAACCTTCAAGGATGGAAAGTTGGAAGGACTTGTGACCACTTGGTTTGAGAATGGACGCAAAGAGAGTGAATACAACTACAAGGATGACAAGCTAGATGGACTTTGGACCGTCTGGAATGAGGGAGGGATGAAGGCATCAGAAGGAAATTGGAAGGATGGAAAACAAGAGGGAATTTGGACCCACTGGAATAAAAATGGAACGAAGGCGTCAGAAGGACACTGGAAAGGGGGTAAACAAGATGGGCTGTCGACGTATTGGGACGAAGATGGAAATGTCACCAAGGCGGAGACCTACAAGAACGGTGAGTTGGTCACATAAACCTCTCTGTTCCCAAGGATGAACCGTTCCAGGCTCAAACCCATCACAACCTCTCGATTTGGTCGGTTTTGATCGACGTGCCCGAGATGAAATACGAAGCCCCAATTAACGGTACGTGGATTGACTACTACGCAAACGGACAAAAAGAACAAGAAGGAATGTTCAAGAATGGGAAGAGAGACGGCTCTTGGACTTACTGGCATGAGAACGGTCAAAAGAAGAGAGAAGGAGCCTACAGGAATGGGAAACCTGATGGGTTTTCGACTTTCTGGAGTGAGAATGGACAAAAGAATAGGGCCGTCAGCTACAAGGATGGGAAAGCGCATGGTCCTTGGGTTTGGTGGTATGAGAATGGAAATAAGATGGTGGAAATAAACTACAAGGACGGTAAAAAACACGGATCCTGGATTCAGTGGGACGAAAAAGAATCCGTCGTTAAAACAAAGACTTACGGGAACGGCGAATTAATTGAAGAGGATTAACGATCAGGGTACAACTTTAGGTGTGCAGCTTTATAGGAAATGTTTCGGTTAAATCAAGCCCTAGGGGTGATGACTGATGAACATCGAACGCTTGTAAAGCAGCTTTGGTTTCTTTTTTTGTTTTTGGGTCTGTTGTTTGTAGCACGAGCCCTGTTACAAACCGATACAGAGGCCGAAAGGCCCTCTTGACTTCAATTGC
>JANXGZ010000123.1 GCA_024958995.1 Methylococcales bacterium
CCCCGACCTTTGGCATATCAATATGCCCCTGATGGTTTAGCCGCCTGGTTAACCACAACGCGATAATAGGCACAAAGATCAGCACGACGGGAACACCCCAGCTCATCCAGGTTAAAAAGCCGATTTCGATGCCGGTGTTCTCCCAATAGATTTCCCGAAAGACCAGGTTGGGTGGCGTGCCTATGGGTGTGCCTATTCCGCCAACACTGGCTGCGTAGGCAATACCAAGTAGCAGGGGAATGCCAAGATTGTTATCGTCAGACCTTTCGATCACAGCGAGTGCGACCGGTAATAACATCAGGGTAGTCGCGGTGTTCGATATCCACATGCTCAGGACTGCTGCGGCAGCCATAAAGCCAAACACGAGCCTGCGACTGCTGTTGCCGCCGAACAGGTTAACCATGCCGAGAGCAACCCGCCTGTGCGCGCCGCTTTTTTCCATGGCCGTGGATAGAATGAAACCACCCATTAGGAGTAGTACCAGTGGCGAGCCATAGGATTCGCCAACCTGCGCAGGCGTCAGTACACCAATGATTGGCAGAGTAGCGAGCGGGATAAGGGAGGTTGCGGGTATGGGTATGGGCTCGAAGATCCACCAGACTGCGCAAATAACCGTAATTGCGGCAGTCCAGCACGCAGTTCCCTGCCAGCCGAAACTCTGAAGTGTAAAAAAGGCGACCGCCGCAAGGAGCGGGCCGAGTGTTAGGCCGATAAAATTTTTAGATAAGGTCATGGAATGTCTTTGACCAAAAAGCAGGGATTATACACACTAGGTGAATTGTCCTTTAGTAGAACTGACCCCAGAGCAAAGTATGACCGAAACTCTTTACTGGTACGATCTGGAAACCACTGGAATTGATTCGATCCTGGATCGGCCCTTGCAGTTTGCAGGGGTCAGGACCGATCTGGATCTAAATGAAATTAAACCGCCGCAGAACTTCCTGGGCAGGCCTGGTACCGATGTTCTGCCGCAACCAGAAGCGTTGCTGGTCACCGGTATCAGTCTGGTCGAGATCCAGGAAAAAGGCATATCCGAGCGTGCGTTTACAGAAAAGGTGCTTGAACAATTCAACCAGCCCCAGAGCTGCGTCGTTGGTTTTAATAGCCTCAGGTTTGATGACGAGTTTACGCGACAGATGTTGTATCGAAACTTTCACGATCCGTATGCCCGTGAATGGCGAAACGGCAATTCACGCTGGGATGTGATTGATCTCTTTCGCGCGGCCTATGCGCTGCGGCCTGAGGGTTTTAACTGGCCGAAAAAGGATAATGGGTCGCCGAGTTTCAAGCTTGAAGACATGGCCCATGCCAATGGGCTGACGCATATTGATGCCCATGATGCGCTGGCAGATGTCAGGGCGACCATTGAGATTACAAAGCGCCTTCGGGCAGCACAACCCAAACTTTACGATTTCATGTTCCGGTTCAGGGGCAAAAAGGCCGTGTTGCAGCAGTTGTATCCGCTGGGTAAGAACCCGATTGTGCACGTTTCTTCCATGTATCCGGCATCCCGGGGTTGTACGGCCCTGGTGATGCCGATCTGCCAGCACCCAAGCAACAACAATGGGATTATCTGCTTCGATCTGTCGCAGGCACCGGAAGCCCTGATATCCGCCTCTGCAGCTGAACTGGCGCGACTCGTCTTTACGCCCAATGACCAGCTTGAAGAAAACGAGCAACGGATTGCATTAAAAACGATTCATATTAATCGATGTCCTTTTGTTGCTCCCCTCGCAACCTTGAATGATGAGTGCGCTGGGCGGCTTGGGATCGATCGGAGCCAGAGCGAATCGAGGGCAATCCAGTTGATGGGGGTTGCAGGGCTGGTTGAAAAGATCCAGGAAGTATACGGCAGGAACCATTATGCGGATTCGGAAGACCCTGATTTTCAGCTCTACCAGGGCGGCTTCTTCTCGGATGCGGATCGGAACACCATGTCTGAGTTACTCGCAGTTCCCCCGGAGCAACTCGGAAGCTTTGAGGGTCGGTTTCAGGATGATCGCCTGGATGAAATGTTGTTCAGGTTTAGGGGAAGGAACCATCCAGAGTTGTTAAATGAAGCCGAATTAATTCAGTGGCGAGCATTTTGTGCCGAAAAATGGTCAGGCGGACAAGCCATTGATGAGCTTGAACTGAGGGTCAACAAATTGGAACAAGGCCTGGAGGATGCAGCGAAAACGGTTCTGGCGGAATTGAGAGACTATCTTGATGAGCGACGAAGCGAGTTAGTCGACAATTAATCGGCATCGTAACGGATGTTACCTGTGACTTATCGTGGCTGATCAAAGAAAAGCGGCTGATTGAGTTAGAAATGTTTCTGCGTGCTTCAGCCGGCTCAATCCCGGCCTGATTGATGTTTTTATGCCGAGCCGAATTTGGCTACTGTTCGATTGGGTCTAGAATGAAATTGGGTCTAGAATGAAAA
>JANXGZ010000011.1 GCA_024958995.1 Methylococcales bacterium
GGGCGCGCCAATCCGGGTTGAGTTCTTCGATCCAGGTTCAGGCTCTGCGGTCTCGGTGTTTCCAACAGGGCGAGCCATGGACAAGCTTAAAATCGATAGTCTGGGAGAAATAGATGCATCGCTGGTGAATGTCGGAAACCCCACCGTTTTCATTGATCCAGCCGGGCTTGGGCTGAGCGGAACCGAAGCTGTCGAAACCATCAATGCCGACAATGGTTTGCTTGAAACGGTCGAACTGATCCGTTGTCATGCGGCGGTCGCGATGGGATTGACCGATCACCTGACGGCGGCCGGTGCGCAGCCGGGAACGCCCAAGCTGGCCTGGGTAGGCCCAGCCTGCGATTACCGTGCAACGGATGGCCGTGAGATTGTCCGGAAAAGGATGGATATTTCGGCCCGGATCTTTTCCATGGGCCGGCTTCACCACGCTTTCACTGGGACTGGGGCGGTTGCGCTTGTGGTTGCCGCGATGATTCCGGGGACCTTGGTCGATCGCTTCCTGGAACACTCGTGCTCCGACAAGGGTATTCGGATCGGTCATGCTGCTGGAATCATGGATGCGGACGCAACGGTTATCCAGGAGGGAGGGTCCTGGATTTGCACCAAGGCTTCGCTGGTACGTACCGCTAGGACCTTGATGCGAGGAGAAGTTCTCATTGCGCGGTAAGACTATGGGCTGACTGACGCGGTATTGTATTGGCACTTCCGGTGATCATGACTCCCGGGAATCAATGGATTGAAATCGGAGAATCCTGCAGGTATCTTGACCCCATGGGTTTTTGTGTCCTATTCCGGGAAGGTGAAAGAAGCGAGTCAGTCTGCTCATGATTTACCGGCTCAGTTTAACGCTGAGACTAGAGTGTGCACTCAGGCCTGTTTCTCAGGCTCGTTTGGCAACCCTGGGCCATAGTCCAATGTTTTGTCTGTTATTCTTTTCAGCAATTAGATGTCGATCAAAAGGTCTGGTCAACTGGATCGGCCGTTTTTATTGTCTTCAGGAGAATGGCCCGAAGGAACTGTAATCTCATGCAGAGGCACGCTCTGCTCGGATGGAGTTAAATTCTTCCGGTTGAGCCTGGTAGCGAGCAAGGGAAGATGGCGGCCTTCTTGGTTACTGGGGGGCGAACCGAAGATACGGTTGACGGTTTCGAATTCAATCGAGGTGCAAGATGATGAGCCTGACCATTGGAAAACTGGCATGTGCGGCAAGCGTCAATATAGAGACGGTTCGCTACTACCAGCGAATTGGTTTGTTGCAGGAACCGGATAAACCGCAAATCGGCTACCGGCAATATCCGGTTACGGATGTTGCGCGGCTCCGCTTTGTGAAGCGTGCTCAGTACTTAGGTTTCACGCTCAAGGAAATTGTTGAACTTTTGTCATTGGGTGAAGACCGCTGTGAAAGCGTGAAGGTGCTAGCCGAACAAAAACGTGATCGAATCAAGATTCAGATCAGGGGCCTGGAGTCCATACATGCTGTCTTGCTTCGCCTAATCGAGGGTTGTGCTACGGACCAAGCCCAACATTGTTCGATGATTGACGCACTGTCCCACGAGGACAACCAGTCGCCGTAATAAATGATAGCAAATCCATCCAGCGACAGGAGGAATTTGCTGAAAATCCGGATGTCTGGCCGGGAACGCACAATTCCAAGGCCCCATTCAATATCTTTGCGGTGCCTACAGTGCAAAGCGTAGGTTTGAACCCGGGGTACTTCGCGTTGGCCATTGCCGAGCAGCTAGATGTTTTCACATTGGTGTCCATGTCCCCGGGGTTCTAGTCTACATTGGTCGCGTAGATGCATTGACACCGGGAGGTGACTCGGGTCAGACTTAGGAAACCAGAGCCTCGAAATACTCGCGTTTAATCATTAGCAAGCCAAGCAATTAATCCAGAAAACATGTTCCACTAGGCCGGAAGAGATCAACGATTTCCGGTAGCCGTGGTCAGGCTGATGTGTACATGGATTCTGATTTTCAGGGGCTTCAGGGACTCTTTAACCCGCATAATCTGGCTTCAAGGTGTATGACATGAAAACAAAAATATCAATCCTAAACGTATTGTTTATGACTGCCGGTCTGGCTTTTCAAGGACTGGCATTGGCTGATGGGGAATACCCCGCGGCGAATTTCGAACCCTATATTGTCTATCAGGCACCTGAGATTGCCGCAGACACGGCCTCCGGGAGTGAAAGTGATTCCTCGAACAAAGCCTCCGAGAGCAGTGCTCCTGTGGTTGAAGAAAAGGACCCTTATCCGGCCGCAAATTTTCAACCGGTGATTGTTTACCAGGCCGAAGAAGTCATTGCCGCACAGCAGACACAACAGGAAGCTGAAAGTGTGCCGGCAGCAGCGGTTACTGTAGGCAAACCAAGACCATCGAAAGCGACGCCGGTGGCTTCGGCCACGGAGGAAACCGGCGTTCCGCCGACTATGATGATTGTGATTTTGGCACTGCTGGGTTGGGTCGTTGTCAGGGGCGGTGGGACAACGGTGACTGACGGGGAGGTAGCAGGCCGTTGCATTATAAATAGAACATTGGTCGGTGAAAGTCTGCAGGGAGACGGCAACGAAGTCGCGCACATTGATTTGATGATCGGACCTCGCGGCAGTGCAGTTGAAGCTGCGTTCGCCAACGCCCTGACCAACAACAAAGACGGATTTTCAAATCTTACGGCGGTTGTGGCTCCAAACCTGATGGCCAAGCCGGCGACAGTCATGTTCAACAAGGTCACTATCAAGGGTTCCAAGCAGGCTGTTCAGATGTTCGGTCCTGCACAACGTGGCGTCGCAATGGCAGTCGCAGATTGTGTTGAAAACGGCACCATTCCTGCGAACGAAGCAGATGATGTGTTCATCTGTGTTGGCGTATTCATTCACTGGCTTGCAGAAGACGATGCCAAAATCCAGGATTACAACTATGCAGCAACCAAGGAATCGATCGAACGGGCGGTTGCCGGTTTACCGACGGCTGCTGAAGTTGTCGCAGCAAAAGG
>JANXGZ010000097.1 GCA_024958995.1 Methylococcales bacterium
CCGACGCAGGCCATTGTCGCGCCCTATCAACTCGATGCGCGGCGCTGCATTTCATACCTGACGATCGAACTTCACGGATCCATTCCGGTGGAATTCAGGTCACAGATCGGAAACCGAATCTATGGATGCGACGATTGCCAGATCGTTTGTCCGTGGAACAGTTTTGCGCGAATGACCCAGGAAACCGGTTTCACCGCACGGCACGAGCTCGACTCATCCCGGCTGGCTGACCTCTTTGCCTGGGATGAAGATCTTTTCCTTGCTCGCACGAAAGGAACTGCCCTGCGACGGCTGGGTCATGAACGCTGGCTCAGAAACATCGCTGTTGCCATGGGTAACAGCCCTTTTTCAAGCGAAATCGTCGAGAGCCTGAGAGCGCGCCTGGAAGACCCGTCAGAACTGGTTCGCGAACATATCCGCTGGGCCCTAGATCAGCAGTCCAACCGTGGCTCAGATGGCGATCGGGCAGTGCGGCAATATGTAGATCGCGGGCAGGAGGAAGACGTGGCAGCCATCACCCATGAAAGGCGTTGATTTTCCGATCGCGGCTCGAATGTTCGTCATGGCTGACTTCCAAATAATGGCTAAAAGGCGAACTGAAAGGGCTTTATGAAAAGCAACTGAAATTCGACAGAAGCCGATCGATTACCAGAGAAAGCGAAATATCAGGAAAGGACTTTCTCGTCGGCCAGCCCTCATTCGGACTATTCAATACCGTCAAGTTGTCGTTCTGGTTAACAAAGACTTCCTGTCTGGGGGTCACATGATTAGCGGTTGAGGAAGCGTACCTTTTTTCAGCTGCACCGACGATCGATTCTGTGAATGTCATTCCTGTTCAGATTTCAACCATCGCCGTTGATCTTGACCCTTCATCGAAACCAGCTCCTTGCGATCGGACATTCGCCCATTGCCCGCTACCCCGGCAGCAAACCACGATTGACCCACAAACCTCAAGATCCCGTCCCGGTGTAGATTCCTTTAGCCAACCGGAGACGAGCCAACTTCAGGACCTCCGCAAAGCGCTTCTCCAGCGCCTGGTTAACTCTCGGGCAACGGACAATGACTTCTTCCGCCCAGTCGAGGTATTCCAGTCGCCGATGCAAATCCCAGCCGGCTGGAGGCGCCTCGGCAATATCCCTGACATTGGCGATCTTGTCAGCCAATTTGACCAGGGTAGCGGCCGGCGACAGATTATGAGCATGTTCAACCTGCAGACGTTTGCGTTTTTCTTTCCTCAAACGTTTGTCGTCCGTTACTTCCTCGACGATACTGCGGACCCGATGCCCGAATCGTTCTTCTAGTTCCTCGGCCGAAGTATCCGTATCCTCGATCGTATCATGGAGCAGAGCAGCCGCAATCACTTCCGCGTCATCAACCTTTCCGGTCTCGGCGATGGACAGTGCAACGGCAATCGGATGATTGATATAGGGTGAAGAAGCAAGATCCTTGCGGCGATGATTGCAGTGCTTGATCGACGCGAAATGGACAGCCTTCAGGATCAGGGGGTCATTCATCTAGATTTCTGGCCTCAATCTTACTGTTTCGGAATTGTATTTCCGTCCACCGAACAGACATCGGACAACGGGTAGGACTTTTGCAAATCGGCCTTCGTCTTTCCAGACCCGACAGCCTAGCAACGACCTTCTCGCCTGAATCGAATACAGCCCTCGATGTAACCACCCGTCCAGCTTTTTTGTTGTTCATCGGAATCCGCATTCTCGAGCCTGGTCCGGATCGGGTTGCAATGGCAACCTTCCATTTGCGCACGCTGCTGCCCTTGGATATATTCAATTTCTGGGCGTTCCGACTCTGAACATGAGGTCAATACAGCGAGGGAAAAAAACGCAAACCAGAGCCTGGTCATATCATACGCTCCTGCACCAGCTCAAACATCACGGATGCCAACACGAATACAATGCAAAGCCCCACCCATCCGGATCCGGCAAGCCAGGCCGACTGTGAAAAAAGCCCCGCCGCATCCACGAACAAACATCGCGGCATCTCACGATGCGGTATTCCACGATAAAGAATTGTCCAACGTCGATGTAGCAATACCATTGCAGGATACGGGGACAGGTTTCGGTAACGCAATTATATTTTTATTGCTCTGGAAATGGTACTGAACGTGAGTTCTAGCCCGAGGAACAACAAACGGCTTAGGCTGAAGAGATTCACCTGAGACCACACCCACCCGCGGTACATCCGGGTTCAAACACCAAAGACCACAACAATCCGAAAAACTAGAGAAATCGACAGGGCACTTCTATTTTTTAATGCGAGAACCCTCTAAAATGCAGCCTTTGCAAAGATTGCTTGGTCTGCTAGCCAGAGTGCGGCAACCTTGGGCAACGGCGAATGGATTAAACCAGCATGAATTGCACTGGTGACCAATCTTGCCTGCACGTTAAACCATTAAATCACTACCAAACTATTTTCGGGGTAATCGAATTGAAACCGTTGAACTGGTTATTCCTGCGCTGGTCCCTCATGCGAGGAGTCAGCCTCCTGAAACGAGCGGCCAAGGTCGATCCAAAGAAAGCCATAGGCTTCTATGAAGCAGCCTATGAACGCTTTGATGCGGCAACAAGTTATCAACCAGGATCCTACCAGGCACACCTGAAATGGGCCCATGGTCTTTACAACCAGGCACGCAGGCAAGAGGCCAAGGAACAGTGGAGAACATTCACCCAGGCCTGCGAAAAATACGAACGGGCAAACGAGATTGAGCCTGACAAACTAGAAACGCTTAAATTCTGGGGGCTGTCCTTGCGCGGACTGGCCAGAAACAAGCGAGAGAAGAATCCTGATCTTTGCTATCAGAAAGCCTGCGAAAAATTCTCGCTAGCCGCCGCTATAACGCTCGAGGAACACGATCTTCACTATCACTGGGCGCTTACCCTGTACCAACAGGCTGGTAAAAAACAGGGCACGGTAGCCCGAAACCTACTGGACGAAGCCTGCGAGCAATTTTCCGAAGCGGCCAGAATCAACAAGAAACATCCGAACACCTATAACGACTGGGGTGCAGCCTTGTTGTCCCTAGCCGCCCTGTCACAGGGTGAAGAACACCAACTGTTTCTTGAGCAGGCCCGAAACAAATGTCTTGAGGCGGAGTCGATCAAGGCCGGATTTGCCTCATACAACCTGGCCTGCATTTCGGCCCGGTGCGGCGAACTAGAGAAATGCCGCGAGCATCTGGAAGCCGCGCATTCAGGAAAGAAGATTCCATCAGCCAGCCAGCTTGAAAATGATCCTGATTTCCGTGACGTGCGAAAACTGGACTGGTTCAAAGAACTGGCTGTTAAGGTCCGCAGCGAGTCCTGACGGACATCATTCTTCAGCCAACTGCAG
>JANXGZ010000276.1 GCA_024958995.1 Methylococcales bacterium
AGTAGGTAACCCTGGTCTTCTGTCGGAATAAACGCCGACTTCAGGTGTCCGGCAAGTGAGAATCCAGCTAAGGAGACCAACAGTATCACCCCAACCATGTATTTCTTTTTAGTCAGCCCCCACGACAAAAGTTGACTATACCGTTTGGTAAGGTGATCGATTCGACGATCGAATGCTTCCAACAATTTCGGTTTTCTTCCATCGGCTTTCAATAACCGCGAGCACATCATCGGCGACAGTGTAATGGCAACCAATCCCGATATGATCACAGCAATCGTTAGGGTAAAGGCAAATTCTCGAAACAGCACTCCCAGCAACCCGGACGCCAGTCCGATCGGCGCATAAACTGCGGCCAGGGTCATCGTCATGACCAAGATTGCAAACGCGATTTCCCGGCTTCCCTTAAAAGCCGCCTTGATTGGATTCATACCTTCTTCGATGTAGCGATTGATATTTTCAAGCATGACGATTGCATCATCCACAACAAGACCGATTGCAAGGACAATTGCCAGCAATGTAAATGTATTGATGCTGTAATCAAGCATATAAAGGAATCCGAAAGTACCGACCAGCGAAATAGGTATCGTCATGAGCGTGACGAACAACGCTCTCCATGACCCCAAAAACAGGTAGACAACAGCAATTACGATGATGATCGCCTCAACCAGAGTTTCCTTGACCTCTTCTATCGAAGCCACCAAAGAGAGCGTGCTGTCAAATACAATGTCAACGCTGACTCCCTGCGGTAGCACGCCCTTTATCGCTTCCATTTTACCTTTCAATGAGGTGGCGAGATCCAGGGGGTTGGCACTGCTCTGACGTATAATTCCCACAGAAACAGCATCATTCCCGTTAACCCGTACCGAGGTATCCACCGAATCTGCTCCAACCTCAACCCTGGCCACATCCTCGAGTCGTATCACATAATCCTTTCCCGTACTCAGGGTAATCGCCTTGAATGCCTCCGGTGTTTTCAGTGCCGTATCCGTTAAAACAGTAATGGTCCGCGCCGAATTACCGATGGAACCGGAAGGAAGATCGACATTCTGAGTCCGCAGTGCCTGGACGATGTCACTAATGGTGATGCCATATCCATTCATCTTCCCTTCATCAAGCCAGATCCTGAGAGCATAACGGCGCTCCCCGAAAATTTGCGCCGTAGCAACCCCGTCTACGGTTGCAAGTATCGGTTTGACCCGACGGCTGATCATGTCCGTGATCTCCAATGGGGAATATTTTTCGCTCTTGAAGGCCAGATAAATCACGGGCTGCGCATCTGCAGTCTGGCGAGTAATTTTAGGGGCCTTGGCATCATCTGGAAGGTCTCCAAGAACGCTGGAAACCGATGCTCTAACCTGCTCAGCAGCGACATTTGCATCCTTGCTGATCTTGAACTTCACCTGGATCTTACTGAAATTCTCGGCACTGGTGGACGACATGACATCAATACCATCAATGCTGGCCACCGCTTGTTCGATTGGAGTCGTAATCAGACGCTCAATCAAGTCCGGAGCAGCGCCCGGGTAGATTGTTTTTATAGTAACGGTCGGTAGATCAAACTTTGGTAGCTGGCGAACTGCGAGTCCTTCTAAACCGACAACTCCGGCCATAAAAATAATGAGATTGATGACGATCGCCAGGACCGGACGTCGAATACTTGTATCCGACAGGGTCACTTCTTGGCTCCCGCTTTGGCATTAATTGACTGCCCATCTTTCAGTTTGAACTGACCTGTAAGAACAATTTCATCTCCTTCATCAAGCCCTTCGGTAACCTCCACCATGCCTTTATTCGTAATGCCAGTTTTTATCGATTCACGGCTGACTTTCCCATTCTTGACCTTAAAAACCGACTTCCCGCCAAGAGTCGTCAACAAGGCATCTTCAGGAATAACAATCACATTCGCCCTATGGCCAAGCTCGAGCGTGATGTTTGCAAACGAATCGGGCAAAAACCGGTTGTCGCTATTGTCTATCTCCCCCTTCAGAAAAATACTGTGCCTGCGATCTGCCTTAGTGCCGATCACATCCACGGATCCCCGGCCCGTATTTCCAGATACTGCATCCGACTGGAATGTAAACCTTTGCCCCTCGCGAAGCCGGCTATAAAATCGTTCGGGTAGATAGAATTCGACGTTCAATATGGCGTCGTTGTGAATGGTTGCTAGCTTCTTACCCGCGGAGAAATACTGTCCGATTTCGATATCGAAGTGTTCGATCACCCCGTCTAAAGGCGCTTTGACAGAATACCGATCCAACTCCGTTTTAATCACCGCATAGTTAGATTGGGCGTTAACCGAGGATGTACGAGCCCGGTCTAGTTCCGCACGGGAAACCACGTTATCAGCAAACAATTCTTGATTCCGTTTGAGCTCCAACTGAGCAAGCTGCATGTTTGACAAGGTAGCTCGCAACCGAGAGGCCAGTTCTGATGCTTCGATTTCGAAAATTAGCGTACCCTTGGTAACGGGGTCTCCGTCTTTTACAAGGACCTTTTCGATGTAGCCCACGCCTGGAGAAACAATATCTACCGAAAGCTTGGATTTCAGTAGCCCGGAGGCCATGACAATTTCCGTAATATCAGCGCGCTCGACCGTAGTGAGGCCAACGGAAGAAAGGTTCTCTCCAGACTGACCAGACTCTGGAAATGAAATCAGCAGTAGAACCAGAAAACTGGCGGAAGCAAAAAATCGAGTGTAAACATGCATTGGAATGTAACCTCAGTTC
>JANXGZ010000271.1 GCA_024958995.1 Methylococcales bacterium
GGAACAGTGGCTGCGGCCGTGGCGAAAACTCACGTCTGACAAACCGGCAATGATTTCGCTGGTGATCCTTGTGGTTTTTCTGCTGATCGGCCTGCTGGACAGTATCCGCTTCTACCCCGCTCATGCAACGGCTTCGGTAGGATCGGTAATCGTACAGGGTGAACCGATCAGTCTGTTTGATGTCTGGGCGACCACGATCAGGACCCATGATGAAAAAACTTATTCTGCTCCGTTCGCCTCCCACCTTTACACGCGTGAACGTCTGCCGGATGGAGTTGGTTCGAGTACCTGGGAGTACGCACGTCTGGTTCACGGCGGGGTCCATCTCGAGGAGCAGGATAGTGGGATTTCCGATATTCTTCAAACGGTTGTTCAGGGGGCAGCGAAAGGGCTTTTGTTTGCCGGGCTGTTGATTTTCTCGACAGCGATTTTACGATCCCGAAAAAAATCGACCAGCATTGTCAAAGAGCTTCGCCAACTTTTTAGCGATGATTACTCCAGACCCTGGAGTTCGGTGTTGGCTACGGGAACCCTGATCCTGTGTATTGGCTGGACCCTGGCCGACCTGAGCGTTCATTACCACGTGTTGGGTACGGATAAGGTGGGACAAGACGTCCTGTACCAGAGCCTCAAGAGTATACGCACGGGTTTGGTGATCGGCTGCCTGACTACGTTTGTGATGCTGCCTTTTGCACTGGTTCTGGGGATCGTTTCTGGCTACTACAGGGGATGGGTCGATGACCTGATCCAGTACATCTACACGACCCTCAATTCCATACCCGGTGTACTACTGATTGCCGCATCGATTCTGGTGGTTCAGGTGTACATGTCGAACCATGCGGAAGCATTCGATACGGTCGCAGTGCGTGCAGATACCCGACTGCTGTTTCTTTGTCTGGTGCTCGGAATGACCAGCTGGACAGGCCTTTGTCGTCTTCTGCGTGCCGAGACTCTCAAGCTTCGCGAGATGGAGTACGTTCAGGCGGCAAGAGCGTTGGGCGTGGGGGATCCAGGGATCCTGGCTCGGCATATCCTGCCGAATCTATTCCATATCGTTCTGATTTCGGTCACTCTCGATTTTAGTGGTCTCGTTCTTGCCGAAGCGGTTCTTTCGTACATCAATATTGGTGTCGACCCGACAACGTTTAGCTGGGGTAACATGATCAACAGCGCCCGCCTGGAAATGGCTCGGGAGCCGGTGGTCTGGTGGCCCCTATTTGCCGCTTTTCTTTTCATGTTCATTCTGGTGCTTTCTGCCAACCTGTTTGCCGACGGTGTCCGGGATGCGCTGGATCCGCGTCATCAGAGTGGCGAAAGATGATCGGCCGTCTCTGTTTGCACGGGAAACTGCACCATCAAACCGACGTGCCAGTGATTCTTGAACAGACGGGAGGACGGTTCCATAGGGCCGGGAATCAAAGGCTGGTTGTAGATGCACAGATCGCCGATCGAATGGTGATCGAAAACCTCCGGGAGAGGTTCCAGATCGATATCAACGTTCTGCCCAATGGATTTGATCCGCGACGAGTGGGGCTTGTTGTGTGTGATCTGGACTCGACCTTTATTAATGTCGAATGTATCGATGAACTGGCTAGCCTCAGCGGCCAGCGAGCTACAGTCGCTGATATTACCGGGGCGGCGATGCGAGGGGAGATTGATTTTGCAGCGTCGTTGAGAAAACGGGTTGCCTTGCTGGCAGGATTGAAGCTGGAGCAGTTGGAACAGGTTTACCGGACCCGGCTGGAAACCAGTGCAGGTGTGGAAATGCTGCTCTCTGAACTTGCGGCAAGAGGAATCCCGCTGGCCTTGGTCTCCGGTGGATTCTGTTTCTTTGCAGAACGGTTGGTCCGGCGCTTTGGCTTGTTTGACAGTCTTGCTAACCAATTGCAGGTGGAGGACGGTCACCTTACCGGCCGTCTGGAAGGGACGCTTGTAGACGGCCAGGCTAAGGCATACTTTCTATCCCAGGCTTGTAAACGCCTATCGATTATGACGGACCAGGTCATCGCCGTCGGCGATGGTGCGAACGATCTGCCAATGCTGGCAGCGGCTGGATTGGGTGTTGCTTACCGAGCTCACCCAGTGGTGCAGGAGGCCATGGATGTCGTTTTGAATCACAGCGGGCTGGATGCCCTGAACGATTTCCTCGGGTGGATCAATGGCAGCGAGTACGGATGGTAGAAAAAAAGACTAATACGAGGATCGATGGGCCAGATATAAGTCCGGTCGATCAACGTACTGATCCTGTTCTTCTGGAAGTCGAATCACTGAAAACAACCTTCGATAGCGGACAATCCAGCGTTCCAGCCGTCGACGGCATCAGTTTTTCGATCCGGCGAAACGAAACCTTTGCTCTCGTTGGCGAGTCGGGATCGGGAAAATCGGTCGCCGCCTTATCGGTCTTGCGTTTATTGCCATCCGCTGCATCTATTAAAGCCGGTCGAGT